>NZ_JBSFER010000010.1:46384-275604 GCF_053594535.1 Streptomyces sp. NPDC001889 | reverse complement strand
ACGCGTCCGTCGCAGTGGACGGTGATGTGGTGGGCTCCGGGGCTCAGCCGGGACGGCGGGCGCTAAAGCGCTTAAATTTTGGCCTTTCGGCCAAACAAATACCGCCCGGGAATTCCCCGTTGGGGAATTCTTTGGTGGTTTATGTCGGCCCCTTTCGGGGCCTTGTTTGGCGGCTTTTAATTCCCCCGTTGGGGGAATTCTTGGTTTGTGGTGGGTTTGAATTCCTTCGGAATTTTGTTTTGTGGTTTGTGTTTTGGGGTTTTGTTGGCCCTGTCGGGCCTTTGGTTTGGTGTTGGGTTTTCAGTTCCTCGCCTTCGGCGAGGTGTTGGGGTGGGGGTGCCGCCCGTTCCGGGCGGTTGTGGGGGTGTGGGCCCTGTCGGGCCGGGGTGGGGTGTGGGGGTGTCAGTTCTGGTGGGTGGGAGCGGTGCTGGGGGGCTGAGGCTGGTTTGGGTGTGGGTTGGGCCCTGTCGGGCCTGGGGTGGGGGTGGGCCGGCAGGTGGTGGTGTCGAGAATTGCAATATTCCGAGTCTCGGCGTGGGGGGGGGTACGGCTGGCCATTGGTCAGGGTTGGTGTGGTGGGGGTTGGTGTGGTGGGGGGGCTCGGTGGTGAGGGGTTGGGGTTGGGGAGAGCTGTCCTCTCGTGGTGAGGGTGTATCTGTCTTCGGGTTTCTCTGTCGGTGTTGAATTGGGGTGGCTGGGTGGGGGTTGGGGTGGGGATTATCGGGGTGGTATTCCTGGGGTGGGTGCTTCTGTTCGTCTTCTCTTTTCCGCCTCGGGGTGGAAAGGTGGGTTTCTGGAGGGGAGTGAATGGGTGCGCCTTTCGGTGCTTTCCGGGGTGGGTGTGAAAGAGGTCCGCTCGGTTTTGGGTAGTGGTTTTCGTTGGTGGGCGGGGCTCGTCTCTGAAGGGGGCTCGAATTTTGATTATCGCGGTTCGATGGATGTGTGGACTGGACTCTCCTGAAATAGGTGAATTCCGGTGTTGTTCGTGGGTGTGGAATGCGGATGGGGCGCGGTGTCTGCGATTGGCTGCTGCTTGAAAGTGGTGGTGCGCCCGTTGGGCGCGGTTGTTCAGGGCCGGGGTGAGGCGGAGTCGGGGGTGGCGGGTTGGGGTGCGCGGCACCCTGGTGTTCGGGACGGGGTGTGTACGCGGGTTCCGGGTGTGAGGGTGGGTGCGGGGGGGCTCGTCGAACACGTCGGGGCGCGGGGGCTGGTGGTGTTCGTGGCGCGGCCGGGTACGGGGGTGGGCGGGCCGTTCTCCTGCTGCGGCACAGGCACGGGTGCGGGTGCGGGTGGCGGCCGTTTGCCGCCGGTCAGGGGCGGGGCGGGGGTTGACGGTGGCGGGGTCTGCCACGGGGTACGCCGAGACGCCGGGTGCCCTCTGTCCTGCCGGTGCCCCAGTCGCCGTGGCCGGCCGTACGGGGCGGTGCGGGGGTGGTGTGGGTGTCCTGGCACTCCCCCGGCCCTGCGGTGGTGCAACCCCGGTGCGGGGCCGCCGTTGGCGGCGAGGTGGGGAAGGGCTTCTTGTCCTTCTCCTGGGAAGCCGATCGGGTGCCCGGACGCGGACCAGCCGGGCGCCCCCGTCCGAACGGGGGTGCGGATCGTCCTCGAAGGACCGGATGAGGCCCCCTGGGGCGGCGGCGTCAAGGCCGCGGACGGGGAGCCGGTCGACCTGGCCGCAGTCGGCGCACCGGTGAGGTCGGCGCAGCAGGGGGTCGCGGGAAGAGGGTCCTCGTCGGCGGGCTCACCGCGGCGCTGCGCGGGCCCGGCTGAGCGGCCGTCAACCGCACAGCGCGCCGGGTCCGGGATGCGGGCGAGCCTGGGCAACCGGATGCCGGCAGGGACTGCCGACCCGTACATCCGCCCGGTGCCCGCCGGGGAAGAGGAGGTCACCGGGGCGCGGCGGGTATGGCGGTTGCCCGGGAGGAGTCGCTGTCGGGCCAAAGGAGCGCAGCACAGCCGTCATTGAGCACGACACGAGGGGGCGCGGCCCGAGGTCGAGGCCCCGGGGCCGGGGCGGACTCCGTGGACGGCGGCCAGGGCCAGCCCGCCTCCCGCGCCGGCCAGCCGGGAGGCGGCAAGGGAGCGGTGCGGGAGTCGGCTGTCCGTGGCGGGCCGGAGAGAAGCCTCCGGGGTGCCAGTACCGCTCCTGGATGCTCAGCGCCTCCGGACCGGGATCCGTCCGCAGCCGACTGTCCGTGGCAACTGCAGCTCGCACGGACGCGAGCAGTCCCAGGGGCATCACGGGGGCGACAACCGGGCCCACCGGACACGGCGGTGCGCCCGGCGGGGGACACCGCAGCCGGAGGAGGTCCCTGGAATTTCCGGCTCGACTCCGGGCAGCGCTTTCTGAAAAAGGGAACAGGAACCGGCCTTCCGGATAACGGGAAAAAATTCTTTGGGCAGGTAGATAATTTCCCTCTCAGGCATCAGATGAATTCTTGCTTCTTTGGTTCTTTGAGTGCGACCTCAGAGACAAGGGGGCCCGCCGGGTGCGGAGTGCGCTCTCCCGGCGGCACGAGCGCCCCCCGGGGCCGAGGATGGCTGGATCTCGCCGGTCGATCGGGTGGGGTGTCAACTCGGTTCGGCGTAGCGTGTGTTGAGCATTGCAATATACGAAGACCCGGCGGAGGGACCATGGCCCGGAGTCCGGTGCACCCGGTGTGGATCGCCGTCGGCAAGGACGTGCCGGAACAGGTCCGGGCGGCCGCCGACGAGCACAAGACCCTGCGCGTGAAGCTCTCGGCCCAGCCGCGGTGGAACACCCGCCAGCTGCCCCGGGGCCAGGCGGCCGAAGTGCGGGCGGCGTGGCGGGCGGAGGTCCGGCGGCTGCGCGCCGAGGGGCTGCTCCTGGACACCCACGACGCGCTGATCGAGTACGGAGTCCGCGAGGAGATGCGCGTACGGGGCTGGGACCGGGACTGGGATCCCGCGCCGGAGGAGGCGTGGGACCAGGGCCGCTGGCCCGGCTCCCGCGACCACGGCTGCCCCGGCCGGCTCCCCGCACGGCTCGACGCCGTGCTCGTCGGGCAGGTCGTCGCCGCCTGCTGGCACACCTCCTCCCCCGCCATCCGGGCCATCCGCGCATGGCGGGACGACCATCCCGGCATCACTCCGCCCCGCCACCACCAAGACGAGGAAGGGGGCGGGACCGGGAAGGACACCGGGCCCCTCGCCGCGTACGAACACCTCGCCCGGCAGATCACCACCACCGGCACCATCTGGCGCGCCGGCGTCACCCACGGCCTCCAACAAGCCGCCGTCATCAAGAACTGAGCCGCAGGCAGCGGTACCGCGGGCTGCCGGGCGGTGCGAGGCGGGGCTTGCCGGCGCGGAGACGGCGGGGGCGAGGCCTCGTTCACCGGCTGCGTGCCAGCGCCACAGGGCCTCCGCGGCGTGGAGGGTGCTGCTCCAGGCGGTCTGACGGCCGGCGCGGCAGACACGCCGGGCAGGCAGCGGCACGTCACACGGAACCGGCCGGCGCGGCCGGGTGCCGTACGGGTGAGGCGTACGGCGACGTCCGCCTGGTCGCGGGTGACCACCACGAGGCCCGCCACCGTATCTGTCCGGACCCAGAGCCGGCCGTCGAACCGGACGCGGGTCTGGGCGACCCACCGGCCGAGCTGGTAGACCGCCCCGACCTCGGCGGCTGTCCCCTGCTCGGGGTAGTTCTGCATCATGAGGTCACCGCGGCGGACATGCGCAGGGTCGGCGGGGCGCAGCAGCGCGTCGGCGGGGACCTCGTCGCGGACGCGGTCGGCCGGCTGGGCGGGTTCGGCCTTCCACACGCCGGGGGCCTGCGCGGGCGCCATCACCTCTCAGTACCCCCGCCGGCCTGCGACGGCCGTGATGTCGCCGGGCCGGAAACCGCCTCGGGGGACCTCGTCGCGGGCCGCGAGGGTGCTTGCCCGGGCGGGGTGGGGCGCGGCGGGCTCGGCCGGGTTCACTACAGGACGCTGATCAGGTAGTCGCCCGCCGGGATGGCGCCGGTGCACGCGAGGTGGTGCATCAGGTCGTCCAGGTCCGGCTCGTAGGGGCCACCGTCGCGCCACGCGCGGACGGTGTCGTCGGCGGAGCCACAGTGGTCGGCGTCGACACGGACCGTGCAGAGGGTGTCGGAGCAGGCTCCGAGGGCCGCGACGACGCTGTAGGGCCGTCCGCAGTGCCGCCCGATGAACTGCTCCAGGTCGGTGTGGTCGACGCAGAGATACGTCATCGCGGTGGTCTTGAGGGTTTGGGTCATGGGGAGTTGGAGTTCCTTCCGGCCCGCCCGTTCGCCGTGGGACCGGGCGGGCTGTCTGCGGAGCGCCGCCCGGCAGGCCGGGCGGCGTGAAGCATGGCAGTGCGGGTCGGGGTACGGCTGGGTGCTCAGCCCTTCTCGTCGTCCTCGTCGTCCCGCGTCCAGTGGGCGAGCGCCGCTTCGACGGCTTCGTCCGGGCCGGGTGCGTAGAAGGTGTCGCAGTAGCGGCTCCAGTTGTCCTCCTCGGGCAGGAGGGCCCACTGGGCGTCCGTGACAACGACGTTCCGCAGGCAGGCCGCGACCATCCACTCGTCGCCGCCCTCCGTCTTGAAGGCGACCACCGTGTAGGGCGTGCGGTTCTTCAGCTCCTGGAGGATCGCGGGGGTGGTGACGTAGTGGGAGCCGTAGCCGCTGCGGACGAGGGCCCCGGAGCGGATCATGGAGAGTACGAGCTTGCGGTACTCGCCGGTGCGGCCGAGGCGCTCGACCTCGTACCGTCCGGTGTACTCGGGACGGTGCCCGGCGGCGTGGTACATGGCGACGACGACGTCCCGGATCATCATGGGCGTACCACTGTGGTTCAGGGCGTCGATCACGGCCTGCTGCTCCAGCGGCGGGTGGCCCGGGATGGCGGGCTCGTTGAGATGCAGGGGATGTCCTTCTCAGATGGGGCCGTGCGGAGTTGGCCGATGCGGGGACGGGGCGAGGGGCGGAACCCACACCCTTGCGACTCTTAAAACTATACAACACCGAAAAGGGGGATGGGAGTCTTAAGAGACATCACCCGCCACCGCGGCGACCGGCGGCAGCACGTCCGCGCTACCCCGGACCGGGAGCCGCGCACCTCCCGTACCGCTCGGCGCGGGCACCCCGGAACGCGAGCTCGACCGCCGCGGCACGGGAGGCGCGGGCGAAACGCCGCCCAGGGCACCGGCGGGATCGGGCGAAGGGGTGCGCCGCCGGGACGGGGAGGCCGAGCTGGCGAGACTCGCAGGGGGCCGCCCGTACGCCCCCGGGCGCGTACGCCCTCGCCCCGCCCAGAGCAGCCTGACCGCGAACTCCTGGACGACGTCGCAGTGCCGGGGCGGCCTGCCCGCGCGGCGGCCCGCACCGAGCCGCACCCAGTCCGGGGTGGCGAGCAGTGCCCACCGGCCCGGTCCGGGGCCGCGCTCGGCGAGCCGGGGGCGTTCGCCCCCGGCCGGTTCTCAGCCCGCCAGCCACAGGCCCGTGACCCTGAGGTGTTCGCGGCCCTGGGGCGTGCGGTTCAGGGCGGCTGCGGCGCGGTTGCGGCCCGCGTTGTCCCTCAGTTCGCGGGCCATCTCGTCGCCCTGCTCGCGGGTGAGGCCACGGGTGTACCCGGCCCCGTCCTCACAGCCGCGGGCCACGCGGTCCAGGGCGTCCGCCTGGTTCTCCAGGTAGGCCGCGTACGCCTCGACGGCCTTGTCCACATCTCCCGCATAGCCCGTGCTCATCGGATCTCCCTGATTCCCTTGTTGACTCTTAAGACTCTATCAGCGCCCCGGCGGTCAATGCAAGCCTTAAGGGCCGAACCGTGACGCGCGCGCAACCTCTTTCCGTGGACTTTATGACTCTTAAGGCTTGCATTGACCGAACGACTCTTGTAATGTCTTAAGAGACATTAGGGCGGGAGTTGCCCGCCGAGAGAACCGCTGGAGGAACCGTGACCGCCAAGACCGCCGACATCGCCGACGCCGCGTACCTCGCCCTGCGCCTGCCCACCGGCACCCGGGTCACCTACCACGGCACGGACCGGGCCTCCCACGGCCAGTGGACCGTACAGCCCTGCGCGTGCCGCCGGTGCACGACCGCGGCGTACCTCGGACTCCCCGCCCGCCGCTACGAGCTCTACACCGCCGACGGCCGCCCCGGCCCCCTCGTCCACGTCCGGCACACCTCCGTCACGCCCGTGGCCGGTGAGGCCGAGCGGAGCGAGGCAGTCTGCACCCTGCCGCCGAAGCACGCGGCGGCGCACCTGCGCGGAGAGCTGCGCCGCGCCTTCCCCGGCGTCAGGTTCTCCGTGCTCACCGGGCGCGGCAAGCACTGGGGGACCCTTTCGGTGACCTGGAGCGGCGGCCCGGGCCGCACGGCAGTGGCCGCCGTAGCAGCGCCGCTCCTCGCACAGTTCGGGCCCGGCGGCCGTCACCTTCCCCGCCGCATCAGCGTCAGCGTCGCCGGACGCGCCCACCACGGGATGCCGCTGATCTCGGCGGTCACGCTCCACCGCGCGCACGCCTCCTGAGTCCGCCGCCCCGGGGCGCGCCCGCGCGGACGGAGAAGCCGGGGCCGGGCGGGTGAAGGTCTCCCGCCCGCCGTTCCCGCGCCCGCCCGCGAGCCGTTGAGCAGCCGGACAGCACGGGCCCCTCCCGGGCCCGCCCCCTACCGTCCGGGCGAGGCAGAGATGGGACGCACCGAGCAGAACGGACCGGGCCGGCCGCGGGAGACGCACGAGTGGTTCGGCACCGCCTTCCACTCCGTGACCGGTATGCACCATCTCGACATCCGGCGGTCGGGCAACGGAGTCCTGGTCACCGCCGCGCCCGCCGAGATCGACGGCGCACCGGGGCTGTGGCAGCTGCGGCTGCGCAGCGACGACGAGGGGCAGGGCCTGTCCGCGCTCGGCTCCGCGCTGGCCGACGGCCGGGCCCATGTGCTCGGCGAAGGCGACGGTCCCGCCCTGCTGTTCCTTCCCCATCACCCCGACACCGGCATCGGAACCCTCGCCCGCGTCCGCCCCGGGCCCGGCCCGGACGACGTCCGGACCGAGCGCCAGGCGCAGCGGCCGATGGCGCTGTGGGCGGAGGCCGGCACGAATCTCCTGGCCCTCCTTCCCTTCCTCGACCAGGACGCCCCCTGCGGCGTCTGGCCGCCGGACGGCTTCACCCCGTGCCCGGGGTGCGCCCGGCCCGTCTACGACAGCTCCGACATCGCCACGGTCCTCGGTCCGCCGTTCCCGGTCACCGGGCTGTGCCGGCTGTGCGCCGACGGCACCACGCTCCGCTCGGTACGGGCGGCCGGCGCGCTCGTACCGGAGCAGCAGCGCGCCGTGCTGGAGGCCGTGTCGGCCGTGTTCCCCTCCTGAACCGCGCACCGGGCGGGGGTGCAGGGCTGCCGGGGTCTAGGGTTCGCCGCCGAGGGTGTGCAGGCGCTCCAGGAGGGCGCGGCGCTGCGTCTGCTCGCGTTCGAGGAGCGCGGCCAGGACGTCCATGTCACGGTGCGCCTCGATCGCGTCGCGGAGCACGCCCGCGAGGACGTCGGGCGGCAGTGCCTCGGCCTGGGTGGTGGCGGTTCCGGGGAAGGAGCGGCGGTCGGCCGGCTTCGGGGGCGCGGTGGGCAGGCGGTGGTCGGCGATCTGCTGTTCGGTGACGGCCAGGCGCTCGAAGACGATCGCGGTGTGCGGGGCGTCGGCGGCGGCGAAGGCGGTGACGTCCTCGGCGAGGGCGCGGTACAGGTGGAGGCCGCTGGGGTCCCAGTCGGAGACCACGAAGACGCGGACCGGGCGGCCGTCGGCGGCGGCGCGCAGGGCGGCGCCGCGTTTGCCGGGCAGGCTGCTGAAACCGGAGCCGGAGTAGACCGGGACGCCGTACGGGCCGGCGACGGTGACGAGCTGGGGGACCATTCCGGCCGTCTCGCACCACGCCTCCAGCCGGATCTCCTGGCCGGTCTGCCGGTCGAGGCGGAAGTCCTCGGCGGCGGCGAGGAGCGCGGCGCGGAAGCCGGCGGGGCCGGTGTAGGCGGCCGGTTCCGCGCTGATCGCGGTGTCGTCGCGCAGCGCCTCCCAGGGGAGGCGCCCGGAGCGGCGGGCCATCCCGAGGACGTCCACGAGCCGCTTGTAGGCGCGTTCCTCCTTCACCAGCACTCCGTCGGAGACCAGGGCGTACCAGACCTGCCGGATCGTGAGCGGGAGGTGGTCGCCGTAGCGGTGAAGGACACCGTCGACGGCGGCGAGCAGCTCCCGTGTCGGCGCCCGCGGGCGCCATCCGGGCTGGTAGCCCCGGGGCCGTCTGTCCGGCATCGCGGCCTCCTCGGCGGCCCGGGGGCGGGAGGGACGCCGAGGCGTCCTTCTCCAGGATCGCCCCCGTGCGGGCGGTGCACAACGCTGCGCCCCGGAAGGAGCGCAGTGGGGCGGCTCCCGTACGGGGGCGCAGCGAGAAGGGGGCGCGCGTCGGCGGGGTGCGCCGTGATCACCGGCGGCCGGCGCCGTCCTTTCGGCTGGACGGGGCCGCGGCGGAGGCTCTACCCGGCGGCCCTGCCGCTGCGGGCCCCGGCGCGGGCTTCCCCCGGTCCGTCGGGAGAAGAGGCTGGCTGGCCCGGAGGGATGCGCCGTGTGGTGCTCGCGGCTCCTCGGCCGCTTGGGGCTCCGGCCGCCCGGGCCGCTTCGGTCAGTTCCCACATCTCGTCACGGAAGACGACGACCCGCTTCAGCGGGTCGGTCGGGTGTTCCACGGCTGTTCCTCTCGGCGCGGACGGGACGTGCCCACAGGGTAGTCAGCCGGCCGGTCCGGCGGACGGGGGGCGGGACGCCCGGGGTCACCGGCGGAAGTCGGCCAGGGTGCGGTCGGCCCACAGGGTGACCAGGCGGGGCAGTTCGGTGCGGGGGACGGTTCCCCTGAGCGTGCGCAGGCCGAGCTTGGCGAGCGAGTCCGCGACCTCGTTGAGGGGGTGGCCCGCGTGGGCCTTCTCGTGGGCGAAGGTGATCAGGGGTGCGTGGAGCTGCACGCGGTGGCAGAGCTTGACCAGCGTCGGGGCGTTCCCCTGGAGGCGCGTGGCGGTGCTGTATCCGGCGGGCATGTTCTCGCCGCCGCGCTGCCAGGCGCGCAGGAACCTCAGCGCGTCCGTGCTGTCCACGCGCACCTCGACACTCTCGCCGGGGTGGGCGTGCAGGACGGCGCGCAGTCCGGTGTCCACGGCGCGCAGCTCGGCGACGGCGGTGCGGGAGCTGCTGTCGGCGAAGTGGCGCGGGTAGCGGTGGGCGTGGAGTCCGGCGTGGCCGCTGGTGGCCAGGTAGCCGGAGCTGACGATTCCGTGCGAGACGGAGGCGTCGGTCGCGACCACGAGCGGTCCGGGGGCGCGGGGGACCGCCACCTTGATCTGGACTCCCCGGCCCTCGGCGGGGGCGGGGGACGGCGGGAGGAGGTGCGCGGAACGGCGGCTCATGGTCGGGCTCCTGGTCGGGCGGCGCAGTGTGCGGGTGCGCCGCCGGGAGTTGAGGGTGCGCGGGACCGTCACGGCCCGGGCGGTGGGTCAGGACGCGGCGGGGGCGGGGAGGTAGGGGCCACGGAAGCGGGCCGGGATCGCGGCGGCCGGGGCGCCCTCGGCGGGCAGGCCCTCACGGGGGCCGTTGCCCGCCGTCAGCCACACGCTCAGGGCGATCTCGTCGGTCGCGGCGTCGCGGGCCTCGCGGGAGCCGTAGGCGGTCACGAAGACGTCGCCCTCGATGTAGTGGGCCAGGCCCCAGAGGACGTCGAGGACGTTGTAGTGCGCGATCACCTGGTACGGCCAGACGCCCAGGTCCCATCCGTCGGCGCCCCAGACGCCGACGGCCTTCCAGCCGGGGGGCAGGTCGTGCATCCAGGTGTAGCCGTCGCCGGTGTGGTCGTCCTGAGGAACGGACGGCAGGGCGTCGGCGGGGAACTCCTCGCCGGGGTAAAGGGGGTGGGACATCGGGGGTCGCTCCTCAAACCTTGATGACTCTTAAAACTATACATCGAGATCGCGGGGGAATGCAAGCCTTAAGAGACATTCGAAGGGGCGGTTCGCCCTGCCCCGGACGGGCCGGAACACAGGGCCCCGGCATGAGCAGCCACTGCGGCCTCCCTCCCGTCAGGGGCCGCGAGCAGCACCAAGCCCGGGACGTGGCGGGGCCGGGGAAGGGAGAAGGCACCCGGGCCAGGGGCTCAGGCCCGCGGACGGCTCGACGAGGCAGTGGGTCCGGGCGGGCCGTGGACACGGCCGGTCTCACAGCCGGGCGGAGAAGGAGGCCGGAGCGGAGGCCGGTCCTCGGCGAACCCGCCCGGCCGGCCCTGCGCCGGGGTGCAGCGGTACCGGTCGGCGAAAAGGGCCTGGGCCGCGGAACGCGCCGTGCCAACACCGAGCGCGGGGTGGGCGAACCGAGCGGGTGCGGCACCGGTTCGGCGCCGCACCCGGCGGTGCAGGGCACGCATCAACATGACCTGCCGGGATTCCCTGTGACAGCGGTGGTTTGCGACCAGTAGCGGCTCAGGGACTGCCGCCGGCGCCAGGGCCGGCAGCAGGTGATGCGCATCCTGGGCGGGGTCCACCCACGAGTCAAGGCAGGCTGGAACACCGGCGATCCCCGGCCCCGGGACACGGTGGCCCGATGTCCTGGATTCGCTGGCAGCAGCGGCGCACCAGGGTCGGCCGCCTTACCCAAAGTTCCGGGTAAAGCTCTGGAACGCCGCTGATCCCCCGCTTGCCCAAACCCCGCATACAGCGCTCGGAGGCAGGGCGGGTGGAGCCGCCGCCGTGACATGCTGCTGCGCACCGGACCCACAACGCAGCATCAACTGCCGTGGATTCTCCGGTATTTGCGACCAGTAGCGGAAGACAGGCCCGCCGCCCCGGCGGCGGCGGGCCGTTCACTCAGGAGGTTGTCCCATGGCCGGCAGCAGCATGCCCTCTCCCGGCGGTCCGGGCCCGGAGCGCCCCGCCCGCACCGCACCGACCGCCGACGGCGGCGCCCGGGCGACCGTCCTCATCGCCTTCCCGCTCATGGGCGGCATCCTGGCGTGGTCGGGCATGGCGGTGACCGACGTGCTCACCCTGCTCGGCGGCTGCGGAGTCATCGGCGCCGCGACGTTCGCGCTCGCCGGCGGCGGCCGGCGTCTGGCCGGCACGCTCGCCGCGGCCGCGGTCCGCGCCGCCGCGGACAAGTAGAGGAGGCCGGTCATGACCCGGCCGACGGCACGGCCGACTCACGCGCGCGTCCTGCTCGCCGACTGCCTGGCCGGCATCCGCCGCAGCGCCGGTCTCACCTTCGCCGAACTCGCCGCCGCGACCGGGCGTTCCGTCCCGACGCTCAAGCGCGCCGCCGGGCGGACGGCGCCCGTGCCGAAGGAGGACACCGTCACCGCGTACGTCCGCGGATGCGGCCAGGACTCCGCGGCCGAGCAGGAAGCCCTGCGGCTGTGGCGCCGGGCCCGCGCCGCGGAACGCGGAATCCTGCGCGGCCTGCGGGCGCCCGCGCCGGCGCTCGTACGGAACCGGGCCGACCTCGCCGCCGCCCTGGCCGCCGCGTACGAAGACGCCGGTGCCCCGCCGCTGCGCGTGCTCCAGGAGCGGGGCGGGCGCGCGGGCGGGGTGCCCGTGCTGCCGCTGACCACCGCCTGGCGGGTCACACAGCGCCGGTGCCCGCCCGGCAACGCCGAACAGTTCGAGGCGTTCCTCCGCGGCTGCGGCGTCACCGAGGCGTCGATGCCCGACTGGCGCGAGGCGTGGAAACGCGCCACCGCATCTCCCGCCGCCGGCGACGCCGTGGTGCGACTGGCCGACCTGCGCGGCGGTCACCACGGCGTCTTCGGCCTGCACGATCTCGGCAAGGTGAACCCGGCGTTCCAGCGGATGCTCGCCCACTCCGACGTCTCGCTCGTGGAGAGCGTCCTCGAAGCCGGCCTGGTCCAGGTCGCCGCCGCTCGCGCCCAGCGCAACGGCACGACCGCGGACGGACCGGACATCATCTGGCGCGTGCCAGGCGGGAAGACGGTGCTCGTCGAGGTCAAGAGACAGAGCGGCGGCGAGAATCCCAGTGCCGGTCTCTCGCCCGTGCCGGCCCCCCGCGGTCCAGCGGGCGGCCCGGGGCAGGGCGTGCGGCGCGAGCCGCGGCCCGCGGCCCAGCGGACGAAGACGGAGATCCTCGCCGCTGCGGCACGGGACCGCGAGAGGTCCCGCCCGTGCCCCGTCCCGCCCGCCGCCCGCACACCGCCGGTGCCGGTGCCGGGCGCTGACCCCCGGCCCGCCGGGCATCAGCGGGCGCGGACACCGGTCAGCGGCTGAACCATCAGCCGGTGGTACCGGGGCCGGTGCCGGAGGTGTCCTCGAAGTCGTCGATCAGCCGCCGCAGGTCGCCGGTGCGCCCTTCGGGGTGGGCCCTGAAGGCTTCGCGCAGGAAGGTCTCACGCCGTACCTGGGCGGGCCAGTCCGGTTCGGGCCAGGCGGCGATCGACGTGCGCAGCAGCGCGGCGAGCTGGCGTACGGCGCTCCGGCCGCGGGCGTAGAGGGTGTATTCGCCGTGCAGTGAGCCGCCGGACGGGCCGCCGATCTCCACACCGGGGTAGGCGCGGCTCATGCGCTCGGCCATCGGCGTCCGGGACCGTGCGATCACGTCGCCGAGGCCGGACGGCGTGCCCTCGACGGCTTCCAGCGCGAGGCACCACAGCCGGGCGAAGTCGCTCGACTCGCTGGCCCCGGGGGCGGAGCGCAGCGCGGCACACGGGATGGGCGGGTGGGATCCGGTCAGCGTGACGACGGCCGCGCGCATGCCCCGTACCCGCAGGTGAGCCGCCTCGATCAGGGCCGTCAGGTCCGGTTCGACGTCCGCCGGGTCGGCTTCGACGGCCTCGCCGGAGCAACCGGCCCGGCGCAGCGCGGGGGCCGCGAGGTCGGCGACGAGCCGGGCGCGGGGAGTCAGAAGGGTCACGCGTGCCTCCAGGTTCGGCCGGGGAAGGGCGTTCGCCCCGGCGTTTGTCCGCGCCGGGGGCGGTGCGCGCGGGCCGCCGGGCGGATGGAGGAGAAGAAGGAGGCGTCCCGCCCGCGCTTCTCGCGGGCGCGCTCGCGTCCGTGGTCGTAGGAGCGGGGATGGTGTCCGGGGCAGCAGCCGAGGCGGCGCTGGCCCTGGCGGGTCGTCATTTTCCGGTGCACGGGTTCTCCTTCGGCAACCAGGCGGCGCGGGCGGGGGTACGGCGTCACGGCCGAGGGCAGCGGCATTTGCGGGGAGAACCGCCCCGGGCGCCCGGGGCGGGAAGCCCGGCGCGCCGTACGCCACGGCTCCGGAAGGGAACCGCCTCTCCTGCGGTCCCGGGCGCCGGTCATGTGTCCGGACCTGGCGCGGGACCGCCCGGGAGGGACGAAATCAGCCGAACCGGCCCGCACACCCCTTATGACACTTAAGACTATACCGACGCCACCTCCGGAACGCGAACCTCAAGAGGCGCCAAACGGGGAGTTCGGCGAGCGGGACACAGGAGGGGCCCCGCGATATTTGACCCTTAAGACTTGCATTGACGGAACCCTTGAATGTGATGTCTTAAGAGACGAAAGGGGAGGGGTTTCCCGCTCCCGGCCACCACCGCGCCCGCCGTTCAAGGAGTTGTGCCGATGACCCGCAGCAGCACCGACCTCGCCCTGCGCTCCCCGTTCCCCGCCGTCCCCGGCGGCGCCGGCCTCGGTGTCCGCGTCACCTACCCCGCAGGAGCCCCCGACGGCTGGTCGGCGGCGCTGCTGCGCCTGCCCAACGACTACACCGTCGCCGTCGTCCACTCCCCCGGCCGCCGCTGGGCCGTGGCCGAACGCCACTACGTCGTTCCCGGCACCCGCGTCGCCGACCCCCGGCCGCTGCTGATCGACCCTCTCACCCGTGTCCCCATGCCCGGGGGCATCGTCTTCGACTGGAGCGACGGCCGCGGAATCTCCTCCGTCCTGCGCGCCCTGGCCCGGCTCGACCGTGCCCCCGACCACTTCATCGGCGTCACCCGCCCCGCCTGAACCCGCCCGCCGGACAGGCGCGCTCCCGGCACGGCGCCGGCAGAACACGGCCGGGTTTCGTCGGCGCCTCATCTCACTTGACGCACTTTCATGCTTTATGTCACTCATGCCCGCCGTCCTCGGCGGTGACCGAGAGAAGAGGAGTCCCCTATGGCCCATCGACGCTCCGAGTACGACGCGGGCCAGGCCGCCAAGCGCTTGGGGGTGCCCGCAACGATGTTCAGGTGGGCCCGGCACACCGGTCTCGTCCCCGCCCCGGACATGTCCTTGCGGCGGTGGTCCCGGGCCGCGGTGGAGGCGCTGGACGCCGACGCCATCCGGGCCGCGATGCCCGTCTCGCCCATCAGCGGAAGCGCGGCGGCGGACCGGGTCGCCGCCGCGCTCGGCACCCCGAACCCGACCGCGCACGGCGAGAAGTCGACCGTGACGGCGTTCGTGGTGCGCCGGTTCGTCGACCGCGGCCTGCTCGCCGACCTGAGCGCGAACCCGGACGGCGGATCACTGCACCACCCCGGCCAGGTCGCTGAAGTCTGCCGTCGCGCGGACCTGGCGGACCTGGTCGCCGCGGACACCCCGCTCGGCCCCGAACAGGCCGCAGCCCGTCTCCGGGTTCGCCGCGTGGACTTCGACCACATGGTGCGGCTCGGCTGGGTCCGCTCCCCGCAGTCGGTCGAGGTCCGCTTCGGCACCAGCCGGGCCGGCGCCGTCGACGTCGCCCTCTACACCACCGCCTCCGTCGACGCGATCGTCGCCGCCCACCCCGACATCGACTGGGCGCAGCTGCGCGCGGTGGAGAAGGGCCGGCGCTCCCCGCTCGCGGCCCTGCGGGAGGCAGCCGCCGCGGAGCCGGCGCCCGCCTGACCCGCGTTCGCACCCGGCCGTCCCACGCACCGAGCGGTGCGCGGGCACCGCGCATACCGACCCGACCGGCGAGTGGGCCGGGACAGACGACCGTCTGTCCCGGCCCACTCGCTTTTCCGTCCCCGTGTGAAGGAGCACCTGTGTTACACCGCATCGCCCGCCGCCGGCGGGCCCTCGCCGCGCGCGCCCGCGCCGGCGCCCGGAGGGCCGGGCGTGCCCTCGGCCCCGAATTCGCCCGCGGAGCAGCCCACATGGCGGGCCAGATAGTGATCGGCGTGGCCGTGCTCGCCGTTCTGGCGTGGCTCGGCGTGCCCGTGCCCGCCTTCCTCACCCCGTGAACGGCTCCCCGCCGCCGGCCGAACCCGGCCCTGCGGGGCCGGGTTCGGCCGGCGGCCCGCTCGCGCCGGGGCGGCTGCCTCTACCGCCGGTCCACCGGTCCGTAGCGGGCCGCCGGCGCCCCGGTGGCCAGGGCCCAGTAACGGTCCCCGAACGACCAGTGCCACCACTCGGTCGCGTAGTTCACCAGGCCGGCCGCCTCCAGCGCGGTCCCCAGGATGTCGCGGTGGGAGCGGGCCCGGGCGCTGATGTTGCCGGCCCGGGTGTAGCAGGCGCCGTCGCTCTCCTCAGGGCTCGCGTTCATCCGGGTTCCCAGGTCGAGCTCGCGGCCGTCGGCGCCGGCCAGGGTCAGGTCCACGGCGGCGCCGGCGCTGTGCGGGGCGATCTCGGGCGGGGAGACGTAGCGGCTGGCGGCGGAGCGGAGCTCGGCGGCGGACCAGCCGGGCTGTTCGGCACGGAGTTCGGCGGTGTACTCGTCGAAGTAGCGGCGCTGGAGCGCGGGCGGCCGGTATCCCTCGACGAACAGCAGCCGCAGGCCCCCGGGCAGCGTCTCCTGCGCGGTGAGCAACCGGTCGAGGACTCCCTCGCGCAGATGGGCGAAGTCGCCCGCCCGGTCGTGCTTGCGCTCATCGACCAGCAGCCGGCCCGCCGTGCGTACGTCCACGAGCCGTTCGCCGCACTCCCGCACCGCGACGGCGGCGACTTGGGGGTCGGACATCAAAGTGATATCGCTCATGAGCCGATCATCCCGCCGAAGGCCGGCGCCGCCCAGACCGTCTCCGGCCGCCCGGACGGGCACGGGAGGGCCCGGCCCGGAAGGAAGCGGGGAGACGGTCGGGCGCCGTGCGGCAGCGGCCCGCCGGCGCCGGACGGGGCGGTGTTCACGGGGTCCGGTCCCGGCGCGCGGCCGGCCGCGAGCGCGGCGGCGCGGTGTCCAGGGCCCGCTCCAGCCAGACGGCGACCGACCGCGCTCTCTCATCGCCTTCGTGGGGGACGGCGGGGCTGGTGCCGCACCGGCCGAACTGGTCGTGCCAGGTCCGGTCCGTGCCCAGGAAGACGGCGCCCAGACGCAGTGGCAGACCGCGGGCGGTGAACTGGTCGGCGGTGATGTCGAGGAGGAGACCGTCGCGTTCCAGCCAGGCGTGGGTGAGGTCGCCTTCCCGCCGGTGCAGGACGCCGCCGGCCAGCCACCAGCCGCCCAGCCCCCGGCGGTCGAGGTGCGCGGCCAGGGCGAGGGAGGTGAGCCGGCAGGCGCCGAGCGGGAACGTCTTCAGGGCCGGGGGAAGGGGCCCGCGTTCGAGCGCGGCACGGGCCCGGACCGCCTCGGCGTGCACGGCGGCGTACTGCGGCGGGGCGGCGGCCGAAGGGGACGGCCACCGGTGCGCACGGGCGGTGGCGAACGGAGACGGGGACGGGAGGTGCGATGGAGAGTTCGTCATGGGGGCGGACCGTAGAGGGGCGGCGGGGTTTGCGTCGCCTCCTCGTCCGCCGATGCGGTACGGGCACCGGGCCCGGCCGGCGGGAAGGACCAGTCCCCGCGGGTTCAGGGGCGGGTGGTGAGCAGCACGGCGCCGGCCGTACGCATCCATTCCCGGTGGGCGGCGTGGTCGGGGTGAGCGGGAGCCAGGGGCCAGACGGGCCGCCAGCGGGGGCGGGCTCCGGCGGGGGCGTGGACCTGGTCGAGGCGGTCGTGGGCTGCGCCGTCCCCGGCCCGCCAGTGTTCGAAGACAGTCAGGGGGCCGGGGAACCGGGCGGTGAGCGCGGCGGTGATCTCCTCGGCCGCGTTGGTCACGGACACGCCGGCGCCAAGCTCGGTCACGACCGCGAGACGGCCGCCGCCCCCGGTGCGCCACACCCTCAGCCGCGCCGATCCCCCGCCGCCGGCGCAGGAGGAGGGGTAGCGCCAGGCCGGTTCGTCGGTCACGGGCCGGCGGGGTTCGGGGATGTGCGCCAGTGCGGTCCAGTTCATGGCGGGTTCCTCCGGTCAGGTGATCGGGTCGGGGCGGGACGCGGCGGGGCTGGCCGGCCCGGTTCCGCAGCGACGCCGCCAAGCGCGCTGGCGGCAGCGCGGGGAGCAGTAGCGGGCGGGCCGGCCGGTCGTCCTCACCGGGATCGGGCGGGCGCAGGGGGCGGCGGAGCAGCGGGGCGCGCCGGTTTCGCCGGGGGTTTCGTCGGGGGTTTCGTCACGCTGCGGGAGAGGCGGCGCGGTACTGGTGGTGATCTCCCACAGGGTGCGCGCGGTGTGCTCGGTGCCGAGGCCGCGGCGGGGGCGGCTGGGGGTGTCCCATCCCGCGCGCGGCGGGCGGACGGCCACCCGGCGCCATCCGGCGGCCCGGAGGCTGACGCCGCTCTCCGTGTGCTGGGTGTAGGTCAGGGCCCGCCGGTAGCCCATGGCACGGGCCGTCCGCCAACCGCCCCGTACAGCGCCGAGCAGGCGTTGGGCGTGCCGTCGGCGGCGAGCCGGGTCACTTCGAGGGTGAGTCCGTCGTCGTAGGCGCGGGCGACGGGGCGGCCGGCGATGGCCACCCCGACGAGCCGGCCGTCCGCGGCGCGGGCGCCCACGGAGAACTTGTGGCCCTGGGGCGGGCCGTGGTGGCGGTGGACGCGGTCGACGTAGTCGCGGGCGGCTCGGAGAGTCAGCGGCACGATCGTCACGGTCCCCCCCGGGCGCTTCACGCGGCGCCGGGGTCCTCGGTCACGGCCGGGTGGCCGTCGACCAGGACCGGGCGCCAGTCGTCGCCGAGGTCGACCCTCCCGGCGCACTGGTGGCACAGGTCGCCGACGTCCGCCAGCTCGGCGGCGAGGGCGGCGATCACCCGCGGGTCGGTGTCGTCGGTCTCGACGAACACCACGGTCTGCGCGGACGTCGTCAGCGGTACTCGGTACCGGGGCACTGGGGCACTCCTCGTCGTACGGGTCCCGGACACCGGGCCCGGGAGGAAAGGGAACAGGAAGGAAAAAGGGGGGAGCAGCGGCAGGGAGGGGATCCGGGGGTCAGGGCTTCTTCCAGCCGGAGAGGGTCCAGCGCAGTCCCGCGTCCAGGCGCCGTCCGCACACGGGGTGGTGGCAGAACTCGGTGCTGCCGTCGGACAGGGTCTGGTGGCCCTTGCAGCTCATCAGCCAGCGGCCGACGGCGTCGCGGACGTGCGCCTCCTGCGGGGAGAACACCGACTCCCGCACGAGGGCCGCCTTCAGCGTCGCCGCGGTGCCGGTCCCCGGGCAGGCGCGTGCTCCGTATCCGGGCCCGTGGCGGGCGATCAGCTGGTCGGGCGCCACCTCCACGACGTCGTCGCAGACGCGGCAGGCGGTCCAGTAGCGCCGGTCGGCGGTGCGGGAATCGCCGTGCCGGGTCCACGCGACCTCGCCGGGCGCCGGGCGCGTCGAGGGTTCGTAGCGGTCGTACTCCCCGACCGTGTCCGGCACGTCGCGCCAGTGGTGGACCAGGTCGCCGCCGGTGAGGCTGAGACGGAAGGCCTTCAGCTCGTAGGGGGTGGCGTCGAACCAGTACGTGACGCCGTCGATGGTCCGCTCCCACGCCACGACGTTTCCCGTCGCGCCGCGGGTCCTGCGTACGGACATGCTCATGTTTCCTCCTGAACAGGTGTCTTGGGCCGCGCACCGCGGCGGGCGGGGCCGGTGCCCGGAACGAGGTCCGAAACGGCCGGGGGGCGGAAGGGCATCGGCGGGACGGCGCCGGCCGCGGGTGAAGAGAAGGGAGCGTCCGCGGGGCAGGAACCGCACGGTGCGGCCACCGGTCCGGGACGGAGCGGCGTCTCACCGCTTCCTCAGGGCGCGCCAGGTGCGCCGCGGCCGGGGTGAGAAAGCGAACGGCGAGCAGCGCCGCTTGGCGGGCGCGCCCGCCGCGCGCCACGGGCCACGGGCCGGGGAAGCGGACTTTGGTCCTCCGCCCGGCCCGCTCCCACGGCCGCGCACGGCCGAGGAGGCAGCCGGCCATCGCGGCCGTGGTCATCGCGAGGAGCAGGGAGCACTCCCGGGAGCGGGGACCGGAGCGGCACGGGGCGGAAGGAGGGGCGCCGTCGGCGCCGGGTCAGTCACTGACGAAGATCACGGCCACGACACCGAGCCAGGCCAGCACGGCGACGATCGCGCCCACGGCCACCGCGGTCGCGGGGTCGGCGGACAGACCGTAGGTGACACTGCCGGACAGGCCGCCCAGGAACAGACCGGCCAGGAACACACGCACGACAACCTCCGGTGAGGAGAGCGGGGACAACGGCGGGCCCGGGACCGAGCCCGCCGGGTGAAAGGGCACCGGCGCCCGTGGCGGGGTACCGGAGCGGCCCGGCAAAAAGGGGGGAGGCCGCCGGTTCTCACCGGGGGCCGGTGAGAACGACCACGTCCTGGGCGGCGACTCCGTGGTGCGCGGCCACGGCCTTCTCGGGAGTTCCGGCGGCGTCGAACAGCCCTTCGCGGACGAGGTCGTCGACGGTGGGCACCAGGTAGGTGACCCGCAGGCCGAGGGGAACCGAGCCGGGCCCGCCCTCCAGGGCGAGCAGGGGGAACGGGCCGGGGCGGGGCGCGAGGACGCAGCCGCTGACGGTCCAGAACTCCTCCCGGCCGCCGTCGGCGCGCTGGACGCTGAATCCGTCGCCGTCGGCGAGGGAGCGCAGACCGCGCTCCCCGTACGCGGCGGCGGTCGCCCGGTCCTGCGGGGCGAGCAGGTCCACCGCGGTGGTGAACATCTCCACCGCGCGCCACATCTCACGCTCGGCGTCGGTGCCGGCGGAGGTGTGGGAGAAGACCCGCAGCATGGGGTGCTCCGGCAGATAGCCGGTGTGGTGGGCGGGGCCGGTGTTGTGCCAGACGGTCACGCGCACGGAACAGAACCTTCCGGAGAGGGGAATCGGGGACGGCGCGGACGGCAGCGCCGGGCAGAAAGGCCCGCTGGAGCGGGAACCGCCCCGGGCCCCTCTCCGGGGGGGGAGGGAAGGGGCCCGGACGCGGCCCGGGGGTTCTCCGCCCAGAGGGTGGCGGACAGAGAGCCCGGTATGCCGCCGAGGAGGGGTACTCAGCCGGACCGGCCCTGTACCCCCAAACCCTTGGTGACTCTTAACACTATACCTACCGAAGTCGGGGAGGGCAAGTCATAAGAGTCACGGTCGGAGCCCCTCGCCCTGCATCCCAGCCGACTCGCCCCCGGGGAGAGAGCGGCTACCGGCGGCGCACGTGCGGACGGTCGGGGTCCGGGTACAGCGCTCCGCGGCCGGCCACCTCGGGGAACTGGTCGGCGGGGCTGATCGCGCACGGCTCCCCGAAGTCCTCCGCCCATCCGATCGCGGCCCGGCGGCTCCACTCCCGGCGCAGGACGAGCTCCTCCTCGGGCCGCCACACGAGCCAGTCGCCGCGGCCCCCGCGGCGCCGGTACCAGGCGAGCGCGAGGACCACGCCGACGGCGGCCTCCACGGCGGCCAGCGACAGCGGGAGCACGCGGAAGAGCCCCGTGTGCGGCTGCGCGAGGAGGACCGCGATGGCGGCGCCGGCCAGCCAGGCCGGCCAGTGGGCGTACGGACGGCGCGGGAAGACGTGCCAGCAGGCGAAGACGGCGCCCAGGAACAGGGCGACCGCGAGGTACAGCGCCGGCGTGACGGTCCCGGCGCCGACGGCCAGGACGGAGCAGACCACGCCGCCGGCGGCCAGGGCGCCCGCGGCCACGCGGTCGCGCTGGAGATCGGGCTCTGTCACTTCGGCGTCGTCCTCTCGGTTCGTGCGCTCCGCCGCGCCCGGCGCCCGGGAGCAGCGGGCGGCGCTGCGCCGGGGATGCCCGCCGGCGGACCGCCGGCCGTTCAATGTACCGACGGACGCGGCAGGGCGGGACCGGCGCGGGCCCGCCCGGATGCGGACACGGCGGCCGGGGAAGGAGGGCCGCCCCGGCCGGAGGCAGGGGCGGCAGGGACCAGGGGCACGGCGGACGCGGCCGGAGCCCGCCGGACGCGGGTTCCGGCCGGAACGGCTCTCCGCGGAAGGACCGGCGGGCCGATATCCTGAACGGCCGCACCTCGATCGTGCGGTCCGCGGCCGGGCCCACCCCCGGCCGGAAGGTGAACCGTGCTGCCGCGCGGAGACGAGCCTTCAACCCCGGTGCCGATCCTTCCGTGCGCCCTTGGCCGATGTCGTGGTGGGGCGGCGCCACCAAGGGTTCAGGAGATCGTCATGGCACGTCCGAGCAGCAAGAAGACCAACAGCCGCAACGAGCAGAAGCTGGCCCGCGCCCTGCGCGACGCCGACGGCTGCGGCTACCAGGAAGCCCTGCGCCGCGTACGGGAAGCCGCCAGGCGCGGCCCGCTCCCCTCCGACCCCGCCCAGGCTCTGGCCCAGCTCACCACCGCCCCCTCCCCCGGCGAAGCTCAGCCGCGCCCCGGCGACCAGCTGACCCTGCCCGGCGTCCGGGGCCGGGTCCGGGGCAAGACCGGCCCCTCCGCCGAGGTCGCCCTGGAACTGGCCCGCCGCGCCTCCCCCGGAGTGCTGGCCGACGGGAACGTCCGGGGCGGCGAGGAGAAGTCCCGCCACGTCCTCAAGACCGCGCCGCCGCACATGACCGTTCCCGCCACCGGCCCGGTTGTACTGGTGGACCACGATCCCCAGCCCTCCCTGGGGACATGGCCCGCCCCCGGCTCCGCGTACCAGCCGGTGTTCCTCGACCTCCTCGGCCCGGCCACGCCTCTCCCGAACCTGAGCGACGCCGAACAGGACGAGATCCTGCGCCAGCTCGGCTTCGAGCCCGGAGCCCGCTGACCGCACCCCGGTCCCGCCGGTCCCGCCCGGGGGCTCGTCGCCTGTGCGGGGCCGCGGCACGGGGCGCCGCGCAGCAGGTGCGCGCCGTGCCGGGCGAACTCGCGCCGGGCCGGCACCGGGACCCGGCCCGGGCCGGGTCAGGCCCAGGACACCGCGCGGTCGCGGGCGGCGCACCACTGGGCCAGCCCGTGCAGGTCCTCCAGGCGGTCCTGGAGGTATCCGGCCGGGCGGCCCAGGTCGACGACGCGGCCCAGCGCGGCGGGCGGCACTCCGGCATCCGCGGGCGCGGCGGCCAGCGCCACCAGGCAGCGGCCCAGGAAGTCCCTCGCCGCCGCCGTACCCGTGAGATCCCCGCCGCCGAGGCCGAGCGCGTCCAGCACGAAACGCGCGTTCGCGTTCGACAGGCACACGTCGGGAACCTCACCGTCCGCGTCGAGCGGCCGGACGAACGGCCGGCACCGCCCCGGGAACTCGCACCCCGCCAGCACCGCCTCGCCCGGACGCTCCGGGAACACCGCACGGGCCGCCTCATGGGTCGCGTGCACCTCGGCGACCGCCGCCGCCCCCTCGCACATGCAGCTCACCACGAAACCCCGCGCGGGCAGCCACCCGGCCGTGAACACCACCGACACCAGCACACTCCTCAACTCAATACAGACGGAACCAGTACGGCCACCGCGACAGCCGCGTCACGGGAAGGCGAAGGGGAAGACAGGGAAGAGCCGGGCCACCGGGAAAAGGGCGCGCCGCACGGTCAGACGGCCGGGCCGCCCTCGGCGAAGGCCCCGGCGAGTTAGCCGAGGACGCCGTCACCGGCCGGGCCGGGGTGGGACACGGCGGCCTCCAGCGTGAGGACGGGAGCCGGCCCGGGCACGGGGGCTCGGCGCGGAAGGGCGCAGCGGGCGACATCCGCCGCCAGGACCTTTGAACGCTGAACCGCTCGGCGACGCCAGAGAAAGGGAGGCCGAACGGGCCCGGCCCACCGCGCTTGCAGCGGATGCCGCGCGGAATGGACGCGGCCGGTCCCCGACCCGGGCGGAGCGGGGATACGGGCGGTGCGCGGTCACCCGCGCGGGCCCGTATCCCCGCTCCGCCCGGTGCCCGGCTCGGCGGCAGGCGGAGGATGCCTGCCGCGACCCCCCACGGGGCGGAGCGCCCCGTGGCCAGGCCGGGATGACGCACCCCTGCGGGGACTCGAACCCCGTTCCCCGGGTCGAAAATCCGGAGTCCTACCCATGGACGACAGGGGCCTGGCGATGCGCCGCACAGCGTGCGGCCCTCCCCCGTCCGCACGGGAGAGGGGACCGGTACGCGACACGGGGGGTGTGCCGCGTACCGGAGTACCCCTGGCGGGATTCGAACCCGCGATCGCCCGGTTGAGAACCGGGCGAGATGACCGCTACTTCACAGGGACTCACACTTTTTGACTCTTAAAACTATACCTTGCGAGGGTGCGGCACGCAAGCCGCGAGTCGACCGCCACCCCACCCCCACACACCCCCGCCGAGCGGCACCGCAGCGGCCGAGACCGGACCGACGTCAATCAATTGACTCTTATGGCTTGCGTACGAGATGTGCTGAATGTATAGTTTTAAGAGTCAACAAGGACGCGACAGGGGAGACCGGAAATGACTGCGAACACCACCACCTGCACGTGCGGCGGCTCCGGCACCGGCGGCTTCTTCGCCGCCGACGACGCCGACATCCGCTGCGAGGGCTGCGGCGAGCGCGTGCAGATCAACTGCGAAACCTCCTGCGGCCGGTGCTGCCACCACTGCCACCTCGTCTCGCCCTGCGACTGACCACCGGTACGGCGGCCCGCACCACGCGGGCCGCCGTACCGGACACCGGCGCGCGGGAGACTCCCGCCGCGCCCCGCCGACCGGACCCCCGCCACCCCCGGAGCCCCCGTGCAGACCCCGGCCCCCCGTCCCGGACCGTGCCCCCGCTGCTCCTCCCACGACCTCGTCCCGTACCGGACCCACCCCCCGCACAAACCGCCCTGCGCCCCCAACTGCCGCCCGGCCGGACTCCTCTGCCTCAACTGCCGCACATGGCGGCCCGCCTGACCACCCGCGGACCCGGGAACCCCCGGAGCCCGTGGCGCTCACCCCGCCCGCGCACGGCCCGGCAGCCGTGACCCGGCGGCCCGGCCCACCGTTGAACAGCGCGGCCCGTCCGGCCCGACAGCCTGCGGAAAGGAGTACGGTGCCCGCGTCGTTCACCACCATGACCCCCGGCGATCCGGCGAACGAGGCGTACGCCCGGCTCGTGCACGGCACCGCCCTTGCCGACGCGGTCCGGCTCACACGCGAGGAGGAGCAGCGCCGCCAGGAGGAGTTCTCCCGGATCTGGGAGCGGCTGCTGCACAACGCCGGGGTCACGGCGTGGCTGGCCCCGGGACAGGACCTGGGGTGGCGGGGCGGGACTCCGCGCCGGTCCCTCCGCGCGAGCGGCGGGCGCACCACGGACCCGGTCCGGCTCATCCCGTGGGTGCTGCGGGAGAAGCTGTCCGGCGACGTGGTCTACGAGGATGCGGCCCGGCGCGCGGAACAGGTCGTCCGCGGGAACGGTCTGGAGCCGGGCGACGCCGCCAGCATCCGCTTCCGGAGCACGAACCCGGCCGCCGCCGACGGACAGCCGCTGCCGCCGGGCCGCGAGCGGGAGGTGGAGCGGTTCCTGGAACTCCAGGCGATGCTCGCGGCCTACACCGCCACGCCGTACTTCGTGCCGGCCTCCGGCGCGTTCGACGCCGCCACCGGCCTGCCGCCCGAGCCCGGGGCACCGCTGCGGCTGACGGCCGAGGCCGTGCTGGTCTTCCACGACGGCGTCCCGCTGCCGGCCGTCATCGCCGACGACGAGGCCCTCCACGCCCACGCCGCCGACCGCTTCGGCGCCGAGCACGGCACGCTCTTCGACGGCGGCCCCCTCGTGATGGGCGGCGTGGTCCTGGCCCGCCCGGACGACGGCACCGACACCGCGCTGCTGTTCAACCCGGCCCTGGGCTGGCTGATCATCGCCAACTGCATCAACGGGCAGTACGCGTGGGCGATGCACCCGGTCCACCGGCTCGACACCAACCCCGGGCCGGCCGCCCGCGTGCTGCGCACCTACGCCGCCCTGAACGCGCTGGAGGACTGGGACACGCCCCCGCCGGTCCCGGGCCGTGCCCGGCCGAGCGGCAGGAGCAAGAAGAAGGACCGGCTGCCGGCGGCGCAGCGGCGCCGGCAGCAGCTGGAGCAGGCCGCCCGGACCCCGCAGGCCCGCGCCGGCGCTCTCCTCGGCGTCCGGGTGCTGTCCTTCACCGCGCCGCCCCACCAGGCCGCCGCCCCTCCCCCGCGCGACGGCAGCGCGGGCAGGGCGCCCGCGCAGTACCGCGACTGGCGGCGCGCACATTGGACACGGAACACCAGGGTGCACCTCCTCGACGAAAACAACCGTCCCTCCGGACCCGTCTACGGCCCGGACGCCGTCGAGGGCGTGACGTTCACCCGGCGCCGGACCCGGGTGAAAGGGACCTGGATCAACGAACACCTCCCCGACCGCCCCGGCCGGGAGACGGTGTACGCGGTGGACCCGCAGCTGACCCGGACCACCACGGAACTCCCCGACCACGGCCGCCCCTGACCGCCCCGGGCCCGGCCGGCGCCGACACCCGGCTGCCCGACACGCGGCGGCCCGCCGGCCTCGACCAGAACGACCAGGAAACCGTGCCGGGGCCCGTGGAGAAAGGCCGCCCGGCACGGCATGGTCTCCGGCGTCATGAACAGCCGCCCCGCGGAATGGGCGGGAACGGGAACAGCGCCCGGGCCAGAGGCACGGGCGCTTACGGCAGCGGGAGGCGGCGACAGGCTCAGCGGCCGGGCGGACCCCGGCCGGGGGCGGCGGCGGGTGACCGGCTCCGCGGGCGAGCAGGGTCGCGGGCTCTCCCGCCGGGACTCGAATCCGGTCGTCACGAGGACGCGCAGCCCACGAACAGCCAGGTGCCGTCATCCACCGGGATCGCACCGGCGGGCCCCCGCTTGGCGCGGATGCGCTCGTCATCGGTGTTCAGCAGGTGCACGGCGTACTCCTCAGCGGCGGCCGGGGACATCGGACCGTCCGCGACCAGCACGAAGCTGTCCTTCTCGGCGATCGTCCCGGTGTACCCGCCGTGACCGTGCTCCCAGGCCGCGTCCTGCCGGGCAGTCAGGAATGCCCTCCCGGCGTCCCCGCCCGAGCCGGTGGTGATGAAGTCGCAAGCACCCATGCCGTATGACTCCTCTGCGGCAGCGCCGTGGTACGGCCGCCCAGAAGGACGGCGGGACGAATACCCGCAGAACCGCACGGGAGACGGGAGTGCGCGTCACCGGGTGACGCACGGCGGGACGGAAGGCGAATCGGTGGGCGATCGCCGGTCCGGGCGGGTCGCGCGCCCCGCCGGGCGAGGACCGCCCGGCCGGAGACGGGAAGCGAGTCGGCGCGGCGTGGGGAACCGCGCGGGGTCGCATGTCCCGCCTCCGGCCGGGACGGGGCACCGCTCCCGGGGCGGAAGCGGTGAGCGCTCCTGCGGGGACTCGAACCCCGGTACCCGGGCCGGCGACCCGGTGTCCTGCCCACGGACGGCAAGAGCCAGTGGCGAAGTGCCGCGCACCACGACGGGATCCGGGCCCGCAGCCGCCCGCCGGAACGGGAAGGAACGAGCCGGGACCGCCCCACGGGGCGCGGCTTCCCGCCACCGGACCGGGGACGGATCAGGCAGGGCCCGCGAAGGGCTTGCCCGTCACCTTCCCCGGCCGGGGCGGGGCCGCCGCCGGCTCCTTCCCCGGGAGCCTTCGGCGGCGCGTGCCAGCGGACCGGATCCGCCGGGGAAGCATCACCTCCCCGCTGACACGTCGTGAACTCTGCGGGTACTGCTCCCGCTCCTCCCCCTCATCACGGGGGGCGTGCTGCTGACACCACGAGTCCCAGAGGGCGCGCTTTCCCTCCTTCAACCCGCACCGGGGATCAGCCGGGCAGGTCCGTTCCACCGTGCCGGTGCGCGTCCCCTCGACAGGGACACCGCCCCCGTCCGAAAAGGGGCGCACCGGCACACCGCGATCCGAGGGGACTCGAACCCCTGACCCTCCCCCGGCATGGGGGCCGCTCTGCCGAACTGAGCTACGGACCTGCCGGACAGTGCGGACCGGCCGCCCCGCACCACCCGGCGCCGGAGGGGACGATCACCCCTTCCGACTCTTAAAACTATACCTCGCGGGGGCGGGGAACGCAAACCATAAGAGCCATACTCAAACCGCTCCCCCGCCACGCCCCCACCGCCCGCCGCACCCCTCCGCCGAACCCGGCCGGGCAACCGCCACCGCCCCGGCCGCCGGCCCCGCACGCAGAACGCGACGCCGCCCGGCCACCCCGAACCAGCCACCACCCCCCACGGCACCCGGCACCCGGCAGAACGAACCGGACGGGGGCGGGCACGCAACCACGAGCAGCAGCACCGCCCGGGCACCGGGCACCCGGGCACCACCCGCAGCCGGCACCGCGCAGCACCGGCGGCGAGCAGCACCCCGCACCCGGAGCAGCACCCCGGCGCAGCACCAGCACCCCCGCGAACAGCACCGGCGAACAGCACCGGCACCCCGGAAACCTCCGGCGAGCACCCGCACACCGGCCCGGGACACCAGCACATCCGGGCACCCCGCCCCGGCCACCCCTGCCGCCGGGCAGCACCCCCCGGCACCACACCCCCGCCCGCGGCCCGCGCCCGCCGGCCCCGAACCCGCGACCGCCGACCTCCCGGGCCGGCGAGCACGAGACCGAGGAGACTCCGCGACCGGCCGGCCGAACGGGCCGCCGGCACCACCGCGCCGAGCAGCCCCGCCGGACAGAACGCCGGCCGCCACCCCCTCGCCCCAGGAGCGACACAGGAACACGGGCCGGCCCCGACCCTCCGGCCGCCTCCGCCTCCGGGCCCGCGGCCGCCCCGGCCCCGGAGGACGATCCGGGGACCTCCCCGCGAACCCCGACTCCCAGCCGCGCAGAACGGGAAACCGGCGGGCGCCCGAGCATCCCCTCGGCACCACCGGGGGCCAACCCCGCGACGCCTCCGCGACGCGCCCGGAACGTCCTCCCGGCCCGGCCCGTACGCCACCCCGGACACCACGACGACCACCCGACCAGGACCACCCCGAACCCCACCCCGGCCCGACCCCACCCCACCGGAACCCCCAGACCACCCACCCGGCCCCCACCCCGCCTCCCAGACTCCCAGCACCCCCCGGAAACGCCACCACCAGGCAAAACACCGGGCCAACCTCCCAGACCACCTGAGAAAAACAGACAAAACACCCCACCTGGGAGCCACCACCCCCCACCCGCCTCCCACCCCGCCTCCCAGCCCCCGCCCCCGGCCGGACACCCACGCGAACCACCCCCGCCCCGGCCCCGCCCCCGGCGGCCGGAACCGGCCGCACGACAACAGACCGGACCGGACCGGGCCGGACCGGCGACGACCAGACCACCCGGCACACGGACAGCGGGACGCACGACGGCCGGCGGGCACGAGCACAGACCGGAACAACGGACCGACCACCCCGACAGCCCAGCCACCCTCACGGACCCGGCGGACGACGGGGCGGCGGACCGGACACCGGAAGGCGACAGGCGGACGGCGGGCCGGACGGCAGGAGACCGACGACGGCCCGCGGCGGACGACGGTCACACCCGGCGGACGACGGCAGCGGCGGGCGGCATCCCCCGCACAGGCCCACCCCACGGCAACAGACCGGACCCCGGAGCCGGCCACCCCCACCGAAACACCAACCGCCACCCCACCGGACAGAACCGACCCCGACCCCACCGCCCGGCGGGACCGGACCGGCCCCCCACACGACAGCCGGCGTCCGGCCCGCCGCCCCGGACCGGCAGCACCCAGCCGCACCAGCCGCACCAGCACCACGAGCAGCACCCCGGCACCCCGGCACCCCGGCACCCGAAGCAGCACCACCGGCGAACAGCACCAGCACCACCCACAACACCGGCAACCCGAGCAGCACCCCGGAACAGCACCCGGAACAGCACCACCGGCGAACAGCACCCCGGCGCAGCACCAGCACCACCCCGGCCCGGCACCCCGCAGCACCACCCCCGGAGCACCACGGACAGCGGCAGCAGGAGCAGCGGGCGCACAGCACCCCCCCACCGACACCACCGGACACCGGCACCCCCGCACGAACCCCACACCCAACAACCCACAGCCCGGCGGCCGGCGCGGACCCGAACGGACCCCGCACACAAAAATGATTCTTAAGACTTGCATCGCCGGACCGCGCACATGTATAGTCTTAAGAGTCAGCACGACGGAGGCGGAAACGAGAGGCCCACCATGAACTCACACCTCGGCACCTACAAGGGAAACCGGACCCGGGCCATAGCCGTGCAGGGCTTGCGCCGTTCCGGAGCAAGCGGCCCCCACCAGCGCGGCGCCAAAGGGAAGCGCGACCGCAGGGGAGCGCGACGGGCGGCCATTCGGTACTCGATGACGGCCGGATAGAGGGCGCGGGAAGGCCGACGCCCCGCTTGAGTTCAGTCCATCACTCACCAGGAGAGAGCACATGACCCGCAGCCTGACTCGAAACATCATCCGCGCCGCACGCCGCACTCCGGACAGCAGCCAGAAGTTCACACACCTGGTCGAGGTGCAGATCATCTTCCCCTTGGCGACCTTCGCCGATGCACCGACGCCCTGGTCCCCCGGCCCGGACTTCACCGAACTCGCCGGTGGCTCATGGCTGCGCGACAACCGGGACGGCACGCAGACCGCCGTCGTGACCGGAGTCGGCCCCAAGCAGCTCCCGGCCGCCGACGGCGGCGTCTGGACGGACACGGAGGTATGGACGGTCACGGCATCCGACCCGAACATCTTTGCCCACCTGCACGACAAGCCTCACCGGATCACCCGGGCACTGGGCAGGCCCGGCGCGCAGATCACGCGGGAGCCCCAGACGGGCCACCCGGCCGACGCGGCGGAGGACTACTGGCTCGATGTCTACATGACCCACAACTTCCTGCCCTCGAAGCGTCCTGACGGCCGCTACGCGCTCACCCTGGCTTGCGCACCCAACGCTTCCTGGGAGTACGGACCGTGGCCGCTCGCAGACGCCTGCAAGCGCTTCATGTCCTGGCCGGGAGTGCGCGCGGTCGTCCGGAACGTGACCGACACCAACCCGGGCACCAACACGCACCCCCAGTCGTCCGTCCTGCGGATGCACCGGTTCTCCCGCATCTGACCTCCCCCCTTTGTGACTCTTAAGACTTGCGTCACCCTCGCCCGTCGAGTAGAGTTTTAAGAGACACATGGGCCGCCTCCCCGCTCCGGCGGGCGGAGAACACCGCCCCGCCCTCGACTCACCCGCGCCGAAATCGACCCACTCGGCGCGCACTCCGCGCCGCCGGCGCGACCGACCAGCCTCGTGCGGCGGTCCATCGGCACAACTCCCACCACACTCCGGAGGCACCCCTGTCCACGCACGCGACCGCTCAGCGCATCGGCACCCGCTCCCACCAGTGCGACGCCACCTCGACCTCCGTCGACCGGGGCACGCGCGCCTGGGTCCTGCTCGACGGCATCGGCTCGACCACCGCTGTTCGCGCCTGGACCCAGGACAAGGCGCGGATGCTGGCCCGCCTCGGCGCTCAGACCGGCAATCCGGCCGCCGCCATCGCATCGGTCCGCGCCGCAGTGGACCACCAGGACCGGGTTCAGCGCGTCGACCCCGACAGCGAGAACGAGCCGAGCGCCGTCGCCGTCGTGGCCGTGCGGGCGAGGGGCGGGCTGCTCCGCGTCGCCTGGTGCGGTGACGCCCGCGCGTACTGGCAGGCTCCGGGGGAGCCGATGGTCCGGCTCACCATCGACCACAACTGGGCCGAAGACGCCCGCGCCCAGGGCTCCCGCGCCGTTCCGTTGTGGTACCGCAACATCGTCACCTCTCACCTGGGCCGCAGCCCCGACGGCGACACCTTTGGCGAGCTGGGAGTGGCCGAGCCGGTGTCCGGCGCAGGCCGACTTCTTCTGTGCTCTGACGGCGTCTACTCCCCCTTTGAGGACAACGGCAGCGTGGACATGGACCCGTTGCTGGCAGCGGGAACGCCCCGTACGGCCGCCAGCAGGCTGGTCGCGACCGCCATCGCCTTCCCGGCCGATCGCCGCGACAACGCCAGCGCGCTCGTCGCCGACCTGCCCTGACCAGTCGCCCGACCGCCGTCGCGGCACCGCGCCGCTGTTGCTCGGGCACGTCTCGACAGCCCCGGCCGCCGCAGATGCCGGGGCGGCTGGAACGGTCGACCGACGGCGGTCGCAGTGCAGGGCACTGGAACTGCGGCCGCGCGAACTCCACGACTTGGCGCAGCGACGTGTTCGACACGGCCGGGATGCCATGCGGGCGTGAGGCCCACGCTCCACCTTTTGACTCTTAGGACTTGCATCCCCCCGACGCCTTTTGTATAGTCTTAAGAGTCAACAGGGCGGGGCGCAGAGCACCGGCCAGCACCATCTGCAAGGAGTGATCATGACCGCCGTCATCGCCGAAGCCGCCCCGATCCACCCGATGGCAGTCACCGAGTTCGACTTCATCTCCTGCGACCAGTGCACCAGGCGGTCCGCCTTCTTCGACGATGGCGACGCGGGCACTCACGCCGCCCACGACGCCGGGTGGCACGTCATGAATCTGGACGAGTGCGGCTGCTCGAACATGTGCCGCGACTGCGCCGAAGAATGGTGCGGAGCCGTGGACGACAGCCCCCGCCTGTTCGGGATGCGCGTCATCTGACTACGACGGGAGGGCGGGACGACCGCCCTCCCTCTTCCGTCCGCCGCAGACCCGGCGCGCCACGGGGCGGCCTCCGGACACCGGGAAGAGCGGAGCCCTCACCCTGATTTGACACTCCGGCCGGGGCTTCGCCCATCGGCCGACAGAGCCCCACTCGCCGCCCCGGGCCCGATGAACGGCAGCGCCCGCACCTCCCTACGGGGTATCGCCGCACAGGAGACCGCCGCATGTCGACCACCGACCACGCCGATGCCGTCCGCGACATCCTCGCCGACTACGGACAGATGGACAGCTCTCACGAATCCCGGCTGGGCGAGTACCCCGACCATGTCCGGGATCTGGACACGGAGGAGTGCGCCATTCGTGGCCGTCCGGTCCCGGACGAGTATCTGGACTTCTGCGAGGAGGACGACGCGTGCGCCCACGAGGCCCGTGACTTCCTCGCGCGGGCCATGAGCCGGCTGGCGGACTGGTTCGGGGAGCCGACCGACCGGGAAGCGACCCAGGACGGTTACAACGACAGCAACAGCGCCGGACGCGACCTGCTGCCGAAATGCCTGCTCGACGAGGCGCTCGACGCGCTGCGGGACGTGTTCGCCAAACGGGGCCTGAGGGCCGCCTCGGTGTCCTTCCTCATCACCGAGACCGACAGCGGGCTCAGCTGGAACCCGGACGGGCCGCTGCTCGCCTCCGCCGACGGGGCCGAGCTTCCCGGCACCGTGAACCTCAGCGGCACGCCTGTCGCCGACGCGCTCGACGGCATCACCGCCTTCACGGAGCCGAGATTCGGAGACACGCTCCGTTTTCAGATGGAGCCCCGAGTTTCACATGACTCTTAAGGCTTGCATTCGCGTTCCGCTCAAGATAGAGTCTTAAGAGTCAACGAGGGGCGCGGTGGCGCCGGACAGATGGGATGTGCCGAACAGTGAACGACTTCCGTGAGACCCGGATCCGCGTCGCCGGCGTCGAGCAGGTCATCCGCACGGAGCGTGTGGGCTCGTTGAAGCAGCTCGAATCGAAGCACTCGCGGGCCGTGAAGGACGCCCTCATCTCCCTGCGGACCAAGGAGAATGCCCGCACGTTCCACCAGGAGCTGGCGGAGACGAAGGCCCGTACGGCGACGCGCTTCCCCTCGTACACCGACCACACCTCGGCACGGAAGGCTCATCCCCGCCCGGCCCGGGGCGGGGTGCCGGACTACCTCGTCCAGCTGTCGCCCGGCCACTACGCCACCAGCGAGGCCGCGGACTCGCTGGGAGCGGCCGAGCACCTCGACGAGATCCTCCCCGGCCTCGCCATCGCCCGCTACGGCAAGGGAGGGTCGAAGTGGCTGCTTCAGCACCTGCCCTCCGTGGCCGTAGGGCGGACCAACACCCATCTCGGGCCGGTGTTCAAGTCGCGCAAGCGGGCCCGCGAGGTCGCCCTCACGGAGCTGGCCCACCTCGACTGGACGCGCACCGCGGAGGAACTGCTCGCCGACACGAGGACTGCGTCCACCATGCAGATCGTCAAGTGGCGGGAGTTCATCGCGGCGTCGAAGCGGAACGCGTGGGCCAAGGAGCATCTCCGGGAGGCGGAAGCGAAGCTCGCCCGGCTGGGCGTGGACCTCGCCGCGTAGCCGACCCGAACCCAGGGGACCGCGCCCGGCGCGGCCCCTTCACGGCGCGCACCGCCGAGGAAGGAAATGATGAACCGTCCCACGACCGTCGCGGAGGCGGTGCGGTACCTCACCCGTCACACCGACGGCGCCCCCTGGCCCCACTTCGGGGACACCCGGGAGCGCAGCGCGTATCTGGCGGGCAGGGTCGGGCGCCTGACGACGGAGGACCTGGAGTACGGGCTTCTGCTGGCCGGGGTACTCGGCGAGCGGTGGCACCGCTCCCTGACGCGCGGCCAGCGTCAGGACGTGTACGACGTGGCGGCCGCGATGCGCCGCGCCCTGTGCGCCCGCCGGTGAGCCCGGCTCTTCGAGGGGCCGAGTAAATCCCGTTTTGATTCTTATAACTTGCACGAGACGCACTCTCAATGTAGAGTCTTAAGCGTCATTAAGGGGTGATTCCGCCCCTCCCCCCGAGTCCGAAGAGGCATCATGACGCAGCGCACGGCGGCGCAGACCGTCTCCCTGTACCGGGTCCGCGTGACGGCACCGGTCTCCCGCCTCCCCACCGGGCCGACCACCAGCGTCCTGGTCGGCCATCCGGCCCCGGGCAGCTTCGCCCCCGCCGCCGTACGCGTCATCCCGGCTGCGGACATCCGCCCCGGCGACATCCTGCTCGGCACCTGCCAGCCGTACTACGACCGGCGCGCCTTCCAGCCCTTCACGGACCGGGCCGAGTTCGTCTCGTACTTCAGTGGAACCCCCATTCCTCAGCGGCAGGGGGCCCGCGTCTTCGACGCGAACCACTGCGACCGGTGCTGGTCCAACGCTCAGCACCGGCTCATCGCCCCCGGGAGCGGATTCACCGTCCTGGACGGGTGCACCCCCTACCCGCCCGGCGCCCTCCTCCTGGCCGTTCCCCGGGCGCTCGCCGCCCGGTGACCGCGCCCCGGGCATTCGCCGCCGTACATCCCCAGGAGAAGACGTGCCCATTCACCTCCCTGTGCCCGGAGCCCCCGTCCGGGGGCCGGACGGCCAGGGCTGGAACCGCATCGCCCTCGGCTCACTCGCCGGCGACGAGTGCGCCCTCCGCCCGCGCCGACCCACCAAGCTGATCGAGTCCTTCGACACCCGGCTGGCCGCCTACGGCGGCTTCGGGCCCTGCGTCCGTGACGGCCGGTGCACGGGGTGCCCCGTGCTGGCCCGGATCACCCACCCCGCGCTCCGGCCCGTCCTGTCGACCGGCGCCGCCCGCGTGCTCTTCCGCCCGGCCCCCGCCCGCGCGGGCATCTGGCTCGCCGACGGCGAGCAGGCGGGTGCCCCCTCCCACGCCGGCTGGACCCTCGAACAGCTGGCCGCGCTCGAAGCCTGGGAGTTCGAGCGACTCCACCGCGACGAGCACGGCGAGGGCTTCTGGCTCCACCGCATCTCCTGACCTCGCCCTCTTCCCACCACCGCGCGCCGCGCGACCGGAGACCCTGTTGCAGCTCAACACCACGTCGGTGACCTACCACCAGATCGGCCATGAGGACCTGGAGGCGTTCGCCGAAGCGCACTACGGCCGCCGATACAGCGCCGTCAGCGGCCTGTGGGCGGTCAGTGAGGCCCACTACTCCGCCACCGCCTCGCCCACGCACCGCGGCACGGGCCCGGACGGCCGCCCGGCCGAACGCCCCGGCCTCGGCCCCGAGGACCGTGCAGCACTGACGGCCTGGCTGTCGGGGCACGGGCACTACCCGCCCCCTGCCGTCCTCCTCAGCGACCTCGCTCTGCGCGGCGTCATCCCGGCCGGCGAGTACCTCATCCACGTCTCCCGCTGACAGGGCCGGGCCCGCAGACGCAGCTCCTGCGGCCCCGGCCCTGTCAGCGGTCCGGAATCCACCACCCTGGTGCTGTTGCGGGAGCACGGCGGACAGCGGACCCGGCTGCGGAGCTGGACTCACCGCGGCGTCCTCACCAATCCACGACGAAGGCCGAACGCTGCCTCCTTTCCGAAGACGCGACAGGGCGGCAGAGCCTTTGAATCCAGGGCCAGCGTCGTGATCATGTTCCCCCGGGGCCCGGACTCACCCCGCCGGGCTGTGCGCGCCGGACGGCGGGGATGATGCCCTGGTGGCGACCACCCTTGAGCTCTTCGCGGACTACTTCCAGATCCACGTCCTCGACGAAAAATCCGAAGGCGACTTCAGCGATGTGTGGACCCGGCAGACCGTCTTGGACGGCCTCGGCGTCATCGACGACGCCCTCGCCGTCGGCACGGCGGTCAACGACACCGTGACGGTGACCGTCCGCATCCTCCCCCGCCGGCCGGACGACGACAGCCACGACTTCGACCACGTCGTCGAGGCGAGCCTCCACACGCCCTCAGGACGGCTCATAGTGATGGGCTGCACCGACTACCTCGACGACGCGGCCCGGTTCGACGTACCCGCCGGCTGGACACGGGCCCGGGCCTCGCGCCGGAACCTCGCCGCCGCCGTCCGCCGGTCCGAGTCGGACGAGGAGCCCGAAGCGACCGAGGAGGTCCGGCTCCAAGTCTGGCCAGCCCCGTTCTCCGCGCCGCACATCGTCAAGCGATGGCCCCCCTCACAGAGCTAACCCCCGGACAGCGCGCCCTTCGCGCTCACCGGGCCGCCGCGCGCCCGCGTACGTCCACGGCATCCGGCCCCGGCCCGGCAACAGCCGCTCCCGCGCTCCCGCCCGGCCAGCGAGGGCCGCGCGCTCGCCCGTCCCTACTCGGGTTCCGTCGTGCGGTCGAGCCGCACGGCCTCGGCCCGGAGCGGACCCGCGAGCCGAGCCGCGGCCCGCGGGTTGCGTTCCTTCGCCCGGCGCAGGCGGTCCTGCTGCCGGCGGATGGTGCCAGTCTCGGTCTGGCTTCGCCGCTCGCTCAGAGCGGGGTCCCTGTCGGCCGGGCCGGGGAGCTGGAGCCAGCAGCAGGGGCACTCGATCAGGGAGGCGCCCGCGGGGTGGGGCACGGGCACCTGGCAGCGGGAGCACTCCTCGGTCCGGTCGGGCCCGGCGACGTCGTCGGGCCCGATCCGGTAGCGGGCCGAGCAGAAGACGCACTGGACCTCGGGACGGGCAGGCCAGTCGACGGTGCCGTCCGGCCGCAGGGGGTAGTTGACCGATCCCGCAGGGCCGGTCAGTGCGCACTCCGGGCACGCCGTGTACGGGGGAAGCCGGCCCGGGCCCTCCTCCTCGTAGCGGCGCACGAGCCGCCGGATCCGCCCATCCTCGCTGAAATCGAAGTCGGGCTCGATCTCCCCTTCGACGATCTCCGGCTCGATCACCGCCAGTTCTGCCGACGGAACCGGGGCCGGGGGAGTCGGCCGGGCTGGGCCCTCGGGGAGGGTGAGCCGCATGGCGTCGGGGTCGTGCCCGAGCTCGGCGGCCAGCACCCGGATCGCCGCCCGGGCCGCCCGCGCCTTCATCCGGATCGACGCAAGCTGGGCCTCGTCCGCTTCCGCGACGGCCGCCTCGTCCACTGCCGGCGCGACCTGGCGCAGCGCGGCCAGGGCCTCCGACCGCAAAGCGTCCGCCGAGGGTTTGGCCTTGGCCCGGCCGGCCCGCGTCCGGCAGGCACCCCCGCAGAACAACTTCGGGCGTCCCCCGCCGGGCGCGTTCACGATCACCCGTCGGCACCCCGGCCCGGCACAGACCCCGTCCACCGGCATCGCACTCCCGCATGAATCGTCACCAGACCCTGCCGTCACGTTATACCGACGGGTGAACCATAGTGCGCAACCTCAGCATTTTTGACCCTTAAGACTTGCATCCACCATCAGGTGAATGTATAGTTTAAAGAGTCAAAGGCGGGGTGATGGAACCTCTCCGGAAGGGACCTTCCCCGATGCATCCCGCTCTCTCGGCCAGTGAGCTTGAGGCACTGGCCTCCGAACTGGGCATCGACGCCCGGCACCTTGAGGACGCGGTCGTGGAGGCCGCCCACGAGGCCGCCTCCAGCTCCTTCAACAACGGCACCCATACGGAACTGGAGTTCTGGGACGCGCACGACCGCGTCCACGACGACGCCGACGCCCGGGCCCGGCGCATAAACGGGGACGGCGTCACCGCGCAGCTCGCGTTCCTCGCCGACGGCTGCACCAGCCACAAGGCGCTGCGCTCCCTTCTGCGCGACCTGATCCCCTGACCTCCCTTCCCGCACAAGCCCCCGACGATCGGAGCACGTATGACCGCACTCTCCCTCGCCCAGGAAATCCTCCCGTCCGGTCTCCCCCAGCACGTCTACGAGGACCACAACCGCAGGCGGAAGGCGACGGCCATCGCCTACAACCTGATGTCCGCCCACTACGGCCGGATGCTCCCCTCGGACGTCGACCGGATCACCGCGCTGGACATGGACCACGCGGCCGACCGCGCCGAGGTCAACCGGCCCGAGAGCGAGGCCACTCGGAACCTGGTGCGCAGCCTGCTCCACGTCTACGCCGGTCACCCCGCCCACACCGGCAGCGGCCCCTCCGGGGACCTGCGCGACCGCAGGCCCGGCCCGGACCCGATCACCGAGATCCTGTCGCTGCTGCTGGCCGCGCTCAGGCGGATGTGACACCGGCCGGGCCACACGCCCGGCCCGGTACCCGCGCCGATCCCCCGCCACTGAGGGTCCGGAGCGCTGCGCCGCTCCGGACCCTCGTACAGAAGGGCACCATGAACAGCTTCGTTCCCCCGCGCGCCGCGCCCATCCGCGCGCACAAGCGGCCTTTCGCTCACCTGAAGCGGACCGTCACCCGGCCGCTGCGCCGGCAGGCGGGCCGCCTCCTGGTGAACCCGTCGCTGATGGCGCCCACGCTGGCCGCCATGACGCCCGCCGACCTCGTCGAACTCTCGGTCCTGGCGGACAGGCAGCTGGCGGCGAAGTACCGGGAGGAGATCCTGGCCGTGCTCCGCGCCGAGACCGCCCAGGCCGTCCTGGACGGGGAGACCGACAGCCGCTCGCCCGTGGTCCGCGTCCGCATCCCGGCCAGCACCTGGGAGGAGAACCCGCCCCAGTGGTCGGCCACCGAGCTGACCCTCCACCACGCCGACGGCACCGTCACCCGGTGGTTCGACGCCTCCCACACCACCCTGGAAACCCTGCTGCCGGACCTGACCTGCGTGGAGCAGCCCGCCACCTGCGACTCGCTCACGATCGACCTGTCCACCGGCCACTTCAGCCGCTGATGCCCGGCCCGGTGCCCGGGGCGGCAGATCCCAAGCCGACTGCCGCCCCGGGCACCCGCCGGGGCCGACCAACCAGGAGATTCCCGTGGAACACACCACCAGCGGCGAAGACACCGCCCGCACCGCCCTCATGGTCCTCGCCGAGAACGCCGACCCCGGCCACCCGGCCACCGCCGCCGCACTCCATCTGCTGCGCCTCGCCGGCCACAGCGACGTGCCCGGGCGCGGAAGGGACGCCAGCAACGCGCTGACCGAGATCCGGACGGTCCTTTCGCGCGCCCGCACCGCCCGCGAGCTGATCGACGTGCGGCTGGAGTACGCCCGCGACGAGAACGGCGAGCTGCTGCGCGACACCGAGGACGGCACCGGATTCGTCCGCTTCGAGGATCCCGACACGGAGGACATGCGCACAGTGCTCGACGCGGTCGTCCTCCTGCTCTCCCGCTGGGACCGCACCGGCCGCGCTCTTCGCTCAACCGGGCTGTAGAGCCCCGCCAGGCCCGCACGCCGCAACGCCGCGCACCAGCTGACACGATCCCGGGTTCGCCTCTAGCGGCTCGCCCCAGCCCCTCCCCCCGTTCACCGCCACCCCTGGAGCATCACCTGCGCCGTCATTCGATCACCGTCAACGCCGAGCACGCCGACCGGACCGTCTGCCCTGCGAGCCACCGCCACCCCTCCAGCGGGGCCGCCCTCACCGACGACTGCCCCGGCCGTACCCGCTATTTCGCGACGTGCGGCGGCTGCGCCTGGCGCAGCCAGTCCTCCTCGACGAAGTCGTACGCCGCCGAGCAGGGGAAGCGTCATCGCGAACTGATCTCCCGGCAGACGCCTCGGTCCTCGTAGCGGACGCCGCGCGCAAGGCGGCGCCCGTACGCGGGCGCTCCGTCACGGCGCCAGCGCGGGCCGGGCCGAAGGGACAGCCGATGCGAAGCCCCCGCCGCCGGCCGCGCCGACCCTCTCCGTCCAGCCACTCAACGCCCCTTAAGGCTTGCATTCCACACACTCCGAATGTAGACTCTTAAGAGTCGATGACGCCCTCCCCCACGGCGAACGCTGTACGTCTCCGCCTCCCGGCGCATCGGGCGTGGAGCCGTGCCGGGAGGCAGCCGCCCAACTCCCCGGTGCCGCGAAGCTGGCGCTTCGCGTTCTACCTGGCGGCCGACCGCCCGGACGCCCTCCGGGTTTGGCCGCCCCACCCGGCCGCACTCCTCCCCGTGCGGCCACGCCGCGGCGGTGCCGCCCCTCCCCCTTCCCGGGGACGGCACCGCCGCCGGCGCACCCGGCCCGCGACAGCCGCGGCCCGTTGTCAGTCCTCTACGACAGGATCACCGCATGACCATCACCGCTGACGCCTCCCTGACCCACGACGCCTATCTCACGGCCGTCTCGGAGGCGAAGGACGCAGCCGCCGCCTACTACGCCGACGGGACTTCCCCGCTGGACGACGCCTCGTACGACCTCCTGCTGCGCCGGATCACCGACTACGAGCAGGCCAACCCCCAGCGGACGGCCCCCGACTCGCCCACCGGCAAGGTCGGCGGCGGCGCTGCCCCGGCGGGCGATGTCGCGCACTCGGCGCCCATGCTCTCGCTGGACAACGTCTTCAGCGCCGGCGAGCTGGCGGCGTGGGAGGACTCCCTGGCCAGGCGCCTGGGCCGGACCGTGGAGAACGGGTACACGGTCGAACCGAAGCTCGACGGCGTCGCGGTGTGCGCCAGGTACCGCGACGGCCGCCTGGTCCAGTTGGTAACGCGCGGCGACGGCCGCACCGGCGAGGACGTCTCCCACATCATCGGCACCGTCGACGGACTGCCCGTCCGCCTGGCGGAGTCCGCCTCCTTCGAGGCCCGCGGCGAGATCCTGTTCACGAAGGCCCAGTTCACCGAGGCCAACCGCGTCCGGGAGGAGCACCGGGCGAAGCCGTTCGCCAACCCGCGCAACGGTGTTGCGGGGACCGTCAGGGCGAAGGACCGTCCGTACCGGCTCTCGATGACCTTCTACGCGTACGGCGCGGTGGATCTTGACGGATCGTTTCTTCAGGGTGAACTGACCCACGCCGCGGTGATGGCCCGGGTCGCCGGGGCGGGTGTGCAGACGACCGCGGCCACCGACGCCGGACTCACCGCCTGCGCCACGCTCGCCGAGGTCCAGCAGCGTGTCGGGGAGATCGCCGCGATGCGCGGGGGCCTGGCGGTGGAGATCGACGGCGTGGTCGTCAAGGCGAACGGGGTCGCCGACCAGCTGGCCGCCGGTTCCGGCTCGCGGTTCCCGTACTTCGCCACGGCGTACAAGCTCCCCTCCGAGCGGGCCCGCACCAGGCTCCTGGGGGTGGAGTGGAACGCGGGCCGCTTCTACATCGCGCCGCGTGCCGTGCTGGAGCCCGTCTACGTCGGGGGAACCACGATCACTTCCGCGACGCTCCACAACTGGGCCGACATCCGCAGGCGTGATCTGCGGATCGGGGACACCGTGGAAGTGCTCCGGGCCGCCGAGGTGATCCCCCGCGTGGAGGCCCCCGTCGTCGAGCTGCGCACCGGGGACGAGCAGGAGATCCCCGAGCCGGCCTCCTGCCCGGGCTGCGGCGGCGGCATCGACAAGAGCGAGGAGCGGTGGCGGTGCGCCAGCGGTAGCGCCTGCGGGCTGTCGGCCGCGCTCATCTACGCCGCCGGGCGCGAGCAGCTCGACATCGACGGTCTGGGGCCGAGTGTGGTGCGCGCCCTGGTGCTGAGTGGAACGGTCAGCGACGTGGCGGACCTGTTCACGCTCACTGTCGAGTCGCTGTCGGTCGCCGCGGACAGCGAGAAGCGGGGCCGGAAGCTGTACGAGCAGATCCAGGCGGCCAAGGCCCGGCCGCTGAACAAGGTGCTGTGCGCGCTCGGGGTCAAGGGCACGGGCCGGACCGTCTCCCGCCGCATGGCGGCGTACTTCAAGACCATGCACGCGATCCGGACCGCCGACGCGGCGCGCCTGGAAGGCGTCGCGGGGATCGGAACGGAGAAGGCCCGGGAGATCGCCGCCCAGCTCGCCGCCCTCGGACCGGTCATCGACAAGCTGGCCGCCGCCGGGGTCAACCTGACCGAACCGGTCCCGGGGGCCGAGGCCGCCGGGGACAAGCCGCTGGCCGGGAAGTCCGTCGTCTGCACCGGGGCGATGACCGGGCCGCTTGCCCCCTACAGCCGCACGGCGATGAACGAGCTGGTGGAGCGGGCGGGCGGTGTCTCGTCGGGCAGCGTCTCGGCGAAGACCTCCCTCGTCGTCGCCGGTGAGAAGGCCGGGTCCAAGGAGGCGAAGGCCGAGGCCCTGGGCGTCGAGGTCATCACGCCCGAGGAGTTCGCCGTCCTCGTCGCCGACTACCTCGCCTGAGACACCCGTCCGCCGCTGGGCCCGCGCTGTGGCGCGGGCCCAGCGGCGTGTCCGGGCAGGAGACGGAGGGCTGTTCAGAGGAAGTCGATTCCGACGTCGGTGAGGCCTGCGGCGATGGTGACCGCGGAGTCCGCCGCCCGGCGCCGCTCGTCCGCGCTCATCGCCGCACACCGTTCACGGACCCGCTCGTGGAGGTCGGGATAGCGCTCGGTCTCCTCATAGACCCGGGCGAGCTCCCGGAACGCCGGCGCAGGGGTGTACTCGCCGCGCGCGCCCTGCTCGTCCACGTGCTCCGCGATCAGGTCCTCGGGGAGTTCGCCGTAGGTCTCGGACGTGATCAGGCAGGCCCAGGCCACCACGGACGCGGTCGTGCTCGCGTCCTCGGCGATGTGGTCCAGCAGGGTCTGCCGGCAGCCGGCGCAGCCGTCCAGGGCAACGTCGTAGAGCTGGGCCACCATGGAGTGGCTGACGCCGTGCTCGTACGGCTCGGAGGCCGCCGTGGGCGGGGAGAAGCTCCGGCGCCGGTCTCCCTCGCCGCTGTGGTCGTGGAAGTGGTCGGTGACGATCACCTTGGCCACTGCGATGCCTCCCCTGTCGCCCGGTGCAGCCCTATCCTGCCGCGTGGCACACCGCCAGGGAGGTAGTTTCCCGGGAATTCACCGTCCCGGGGGTGTTGACCGATCCCACCGAGCCGGCCACCACGCATGCAGTTCAGGCGGCTCCCCTTGCTACCGGATACTGGCCATCGCCAGTGCGCGGAAAGGGCGGTTGATCGCCATCGCAGCTCCCACGGACGCCACTGGCCAGAGGCTTTTCGTCAAACCCGAGGGGGAGTTGTGCACCGTCGAAGCCCGTCAGTACTCGACGTGCCGGGGTGGGCCGACCTCCCCCTGTCCCGAGACCGTGCTCGTTATCTCTGACGAGTGCGGCGCCCGTACCGTCGAGGTGAGCGGTCGGGAGTCCGGGCCCGTCCTTCCGGTCGCGGACGCGGGCCAGTGACACCTCCAGGAGACCGGCTCCCGTGCGGTGCCGGTGCCCGCAGCCGGTCGGACGGCGCAGTGGATGTGCGGCCGGGTCAGCCCAGTCCGCCCTGGAGTGCGGCCAGGGCCTCACGGACTCGTTCGCCGGTCCGGACCTGACCATGGTCCTCGGCCCTCGTCCAGGATCCCGGGTCCATCCGGTGCCGAGGAAGGTGCAGCAGGGCGTTCAGGGCGATGAGGCCGATCGTGTGTGCGGTGATCTCCAGGGAGGCGGACCGGCCCCGGTCTACCCAGCGGACCTCGGTCGCGATCTCGCCGAGCAGGTCACCGAGAGCCGCTTCGAGTCGCCGGCCGTAGGCTCCGGGCACCAGGACGGTCACCGGCCCGGGCCGGTCCGTATCTGCGAACACGGGCCCCTCAGGGGGCGTGGCGTGCCAGAACACGGGGGTGTTCTCCGCCTGGAACTGGCGTTCGGGGGAGCGGCCTCCCTGCCCCGGCAGGAGCGGCTGGGTCAGCATGCGGACCCGGTCCAGGAGGTGGAAGTCGTCCCGGCTGAGCGTCACCCGCCACCGGGCTCCGCACTCCGCCTGCCCGCACACGGCCGTCGCGTCGATACCGCCCGCGGAGAGCTGGCGGAAGACCTCTTCCCACCGCTCCCGCCACTGCTCTCTCCCGCCGTCCCACTCCCCCGGCCATCCGCTCCCCGACGGGCCGGTGTGGACGTGGCCCAGCACCAGCCCCACGGTCATGGCAGCACGCTGGATCCGGGCGCGCAGCGGCGGGTGCCCGGCTGTCCGGCAGCCGGGGCACCGCATCAGGTGCCGGACGCCGTGGTGGGTGTGGGGCCACAGGTACTCGCTGCCGTTGCAGCTGCGGCAGAGCGGTCCGCGGACGGTGCCGTGGTCGTGGCAGTGGTCCCAGAACTCTGCGGCGTCCGGGCAGAGGTCGCACTGGTACTCGGTGGCGGGCGGCCGGCGGGATGAGCGGTAGCGGGTGCCGCTGTACTGGTCGGCGTGCTGGCGGCGCGGCAGCCCCGCGGAGGCCGTCGGTTCGTTCTTCGGTGTGGTGGTCACGTCGGCCAGGATGCCGGGCAGCAGTGACAGTCACGCCCGCCCGCGGTAACCGTGACCAGCCCAGCGGGGGTTCTTTCCGTCGCCAAGTGCACGCGTCCGACTGCACGGCGTGGAACAGATCTCCTGCGATGGAACAGCCGAACAGGGAGGCGGACTCAGCTCGCGGTTGCGGTTCGAATCCCCGGGGCGATCAACAAACACTGTTCCCGCCGAACGGCTGATCCCACATCGGAACCGAGTTGTGTCGATCGTTGTGCGCGCGGCAAGAGCCATCGCCTCGCCGACGCTGGGCCGTATCGGGCCCGGTAGTGGTCCGGGAGCCGGGGACGGTGTGGACCAGGGGCCGTCTTCGGTGTTCACCGCACTCCGGTCCCGGTGCCCTATTTGCGCAGGGAGTAGCTCCACCCGCGGTTGACGTAGCCCTTGCTCTCCCGCAGCGGCTTTCTGTCCTTCTGCTCTGCCCGGGGCTGCTCCAGGAGGTAGGTGTCCCCGTTCTGGCCCGTGTCGGTGAAGTAGTCGCCGGCCACTCGGGCGAGTTCCTTGTCCTGGGTGAGGAGAGCGCCTTCGGTGAGGGCCACGGCGAGGATGAGCATGTCGTTCAGTGTGTTGCGGAACTGGTGCTTGGTGTTCCCTCCGCTCCGGGTCAGGCGGGAGAGGAGTTCCAGGGCCGAGGTGATGTGGGTGTCGTGGAGCGGGCGGAGGTCCAGCGGGTGTTGGAGAAGGAAGTCGAATCGCCGCAGGAGGACGTCCCGGTCGTGCTTGGGCAGATGGCGGGTCGCGAGGCGGAAGGTGTCCCGTTCGCGCTGGGCCAGGACACTGCTGACGCCCAGGTGGCTCCGCTCCAGGACGGGGTCGAAGTCTCCCGCGAAGTCCATCATGATGCGGTCCGCGCTCTGCTTGAACAGGGGCCGGTTCGTCGGCCTGTCCCAATGCCCGTTGAGACCGCGGAGAAGGCTGTGCTTGCCGAGTGCCGGCAGGAAGAATCGGGGGCGCCCGGAGTGCTGGTCCTGCATCAGGAAGAGCTCTTGGGCGACGGTGGACGGTATGACGGCGTTGTCGGGGAGCGGCCTGTGCGGGTCCTTCATCGCGTAGGAGACGATCTGTGTGTCGACGACGATGTTCCCGGTGCCCGCGGCGGCCGTCTGCATGTCGATCCCTTTCCCGATCCCGGGAGTCGCTCCCGTCCTTGGCGCCCGTCGGTCCGGCACGGGACGCCGACGGCGGAGCCGGGTCGAGGGTACCCGTGGAAGGCGGGGCCGCACGTCGCGTTTTCGTGTGTGCGGCCATGGCCGGGCCGAGTATGGTCGGCCTGCGGACGGTGGGCTGCTGCCCGGATGCTGAACGGTGATGACCGCCGGGGAGCCGGTGGGTGTCCGTGTCCCGGTCAGTGGTCGCCGTGGGAGGGCAGGGCGGCGGCCGCAGCGGTCCGCGTCTCGTCCAGCGCGGTGCGGAAGGCGGCCCCGACCTCCCCGGCCTTCCCGGTCATACCGGCGGTCTCCGCGATGTCAAGGTCCTCGGCCGCCGTCCGGGCCAGCAGGTCGGTGACCTCGGCGTGCCCGTCGGCGAGGTCCCGCGCCTCGCACCACTCCTGGTAGAGGGCGTCGGACTGCCGGGCGTGGACGGCGTACGCCTCCAGGGCGGCGACCCGCCGGTCGATTCCGCGGCGTACCCGCTCCAGATCCCCGGCACGCGAGGAGACGATCTCGGTGAGGGAGTGGGTACGGGGCTCGTCGGGGTGCTGCCCGGACAGGCGGCTGTAGGCGGCGAGGTCGCAGGCGATGGACCAGAGCTGGGCGGGGAGCAGGACGTCGTTGCGCTGCCGGTCGAGGAGATCGTGGGCGTGGATCCGGGTGGCGCGTACGGCGTCCACGGCGGTCTGTGCCCGTGCCAGCAGGCGGCGCGCGGTGTCGTCGAGATCGGCCGCCAGGACGAAGTGCCCCTGGGCCGACCGGTACTGCTCGTGGGCGGAGAGGATGCCGAAGACGCGCACGGTCCCGTGGAGCGCGGCCAGGGCTGCGCCGAGTGCGGCCACGGTTTCGAGACCTTCGCAGAGTTCGACGAAGTGGTGCCGCATCACGTCGTTCAGGGAGCGCGTGCCCGGTTCCGGGGCCGGGTGCTCGGCCATCGCGCCGAAGATCCAGCTGAGGCCGGCGCACGCGCCGGTGGGGAGCAGCAGCCGGGTGGTGAGTACGGGCATCCACCGGAACGGCCGGGTCTTCGTCTCGCCGGGCTCCGCATGGTGCAGGAGTCCCTTCCGGGCCATCGCCCGGATGTACTCCTGGGTGGCCTTGCCGGACTGCGGGTCGACGACGACCTCCGGCGGGGGCGGCATGTGCTCCGGGGTGCGCGGATCGCCGGTGAGGTCCGGGCCGGTGCCAGGCTCGCTGTCGGTGTGGGTCTGGGTGGTGTCGTCGGTCACCGGTGTCTCCCGTGCTGGGGGCGGGTGTGTGGGGGAGCGGTTCGGTCAGGCGTATTCGCGTCCGGCGGCGACATCCGCGCTGTACGTGCGGTCGGCGCAGCTGGCGCAGTCGCCGTCCCACGAGTCGCCGTCGAGTTCGTCGCGGCAGTCCTCGTTGGAGCAGCGGTCGTCGAGGGGGATGCCGTCGATCTGGTCCAGTTCCCCTGCCTCGTCGAGTGCGAGGGTGCTGAGGCGGACTCCCTGGTAGGTGGTGCCGTCTGCGAGTTCGATGTCCGCGTTGAGGGCGTCGGCGAGAACTGCGGCGGCGGCCGTTTCGCTGGTGTGGCGGACGTGGACGATCGCGGTCGCGGGGACGCGGAAGGCGAAGACGCGCTGGGTGCTGGTCACGGGCATCGGCTCTCTGTCGGGAGCGGTCGGGGGCGCGGTGGCCGAGGTGTGGAACCCACCCCCCTCTTGACTCTTAAAACTATACCTGATGACGCGAGTGGGCACCACCCCTCAAGCGACCCTTAAGACTTGCACCCATTCCGGATATTCGTATACTCTTAAGAGGCATCGAAAGGGCGGCTCGGCACCTCGGCGCAGGACGCGCCCGGGGCTGCCCGGGCGGCGTTCCCGGTAACGCCCTGCGACGCGGGCGCGCAGCCCCGGGGCGGGAACTGCCGCGCGGGACGCCCCCGCCCCTCTCCCCGGACCGACTGGGCACCGCGCCCGCACCCCGGGCGCCCGGCGTCACTTCCCCTCTTCCGCGGCGCCGCCGGTCCCGAGCGGACCGCGCCGCGAGATATGGAGCATCCCCGACATGACCAGCCGCACCACCTTCCTGGACTGCGAGTTCGACCCGCGCGACCCCACGCCGGCCGGACTGCTGTCCCTGGGCGTCACCGACGACGCCGGCCGCGACTACTACGCCGTCCACGCCGGGGCGAACCTCTCCGGCCTCCTGGACCACGCCTTCATCTGCGACCACGTCCTGCCGTACCTCCCCGTCACCGTGACCCGCGACGCCGGCGGAGCCCCCACGGCGATCACCTGGGACACCGGCCACCCGCACTACCGGTACGTGCGCTCCGCGCAGGAGATCGCCCACGACCTGGAGGGCTACTTCGACGGCCCGGAAACCCCGAAGGCCGTGGCTTACTTCGGGGCGCAGGACCTGTGCCGGCTGCATGCGATGTGGGACAGCGACTGGACGCGGATGCCCGAACGCGTGCCGAGGTACTTCACCGATCTCAAGGTCATGGCCGACGATCTCGGCGTGGCCAAGGAGGAGCTTCCCGCGCACGAGGGCGACGCCCACCACGCGCTCGCCGACGCCCGGTGGAACCGCCTCGTCCACCGCTTCCTGCTCTCCCTCCAGTCGACCGGCCGCGTCGAGGACCTCGCGCGCAGGCTCAACGAGATCCGGACCCGCGCCGGGACGGTCCCTCTGCGGTGGGAGGTGCTCACCCGCCGCCAGCAGGACGCACACCGGCACGGAGCCCGCCTGCTGCTCGACGCCTACACCATCCGCCCCCGCCCTGCCCCGGCATCCGCCGGGCACGGCGGAACCGGGATGACGCAGTGACCGGCACCGGAGCACGCGCCTCCCTGCCGGCGGCGAACGGCCTGGGCCAGAGGTGGACGGTCACCTTCCACGAGACGGACGCCGGCCCCGGCACGGAGCCCGGCCCCGCCGGTCCGGGCGCCCGCACCTGGCGCATCGACGCGGACCCGGGCCTGAGCGCACAGGCCGTCTACCACTCCGCCCTGCTCGCGCAGCGGAACGATCCGGACGCGCCCGCCGTCCGCCCGCTCGACTTCGACATCACCACGGCCCCGGCCCGTGGGCACGGGGGCTGACGGCCGCACCTGCCGGGCCCGCGCCCCGCACCGGGTCATGGGCGGTACGGCCAGGCCCGCTCCGCTTCCGGCTCGCCCGCGCCACTTCCTGCACCGGCCCGGACCGCTCCCCCGCCGGGCCAGGCGGGCCCGCCCTCTTCTCCCATGAACGAAAGGCTCTTCGACCGCATGACCGCCCCCCTTGACGACGGCGCCCTGCACGAAGTCGCGGACGTGGCACTCGCCGTGCTCACCGACCGCTGTCCCCGGGCAGCGCGGTCTCTGCCCCGTGATCCGGCCACCGTGCTGATCCCCGTGGTGGAGGCCGTACTCGGCCAGGCCGCGGGGCAGCGCTGGATCGACCGCCGGCTCGCCGAGACCGCGCTGCGGTCCGCCGATTTCCGCAACGGCACGGCCATGGAGATCGCACCGGCCCATGAGATGGCCGCCCACTGGGTCGCCGCCGCCAGGGCCATGCTCGGCGATGCTCCCAACTACGCCGAGACGCCGGTGAAGATGGACATCGGTACCGCCGGTTCCCCCGAGCGGTTCGTCTTCACCCTCCAGCGCGCGGGCCGCTCCACCCCTCACGAGGCACGCGCCGAGGCGGAGCGGCAGCGGGACGATGTGCTGCGGATCGTCGCCGACGCCGCCGCACGCCCGGACACCACCGTGAACGCCGCGGATCTCGCCGCCCGCCTCGCACGCGCGGGCCACAGCACCGCCGGTCTCGAACACGCCCGGACGGATTCCGGTCCCTTCCTCTCCCCGGCAGCCGACGACCGCACCCGGCACGCACGCGGGCCCCTTCACCCGCAGGACTCCGGTGCGACGCCGTCCACGCCGATCGGCGCCCCGGCCGAGGCGCCCGCCATGGGCGTTCCGGACTCCGGACCGGGCCCGCAGTCCCCCGCCGCCGTCCCTGCGGGCATCCCGGGCGGCACGGAAGCCGCTCAGGCCGAGCGCTGCGACAGGTGCGGCGAGCCCGGCTTCCTCGCACGGGACAACGACCACCCCGGCCGGCCCGCCCTGTGCGTCGGCTGCCACGAGAAGGCCGGGACTTCTCAGGCGGAGGCCGGGCACACCTGCGACGACGGGTGCGCCCTGGCCACCGGCCACGACGGCCTGTGTCACCCGGTCCGCTGCCCGCCGCAGCCCACCACGCCGAAGAACAGCCCCTCCCCCGAACCGGCCTCCCCGGCCGCACTTCTGACAGGAAAGACCTCATGAGCGGACTCAGCCCCACCGGAGCGCGCATCCTCGCGGAGAACGACAACGGCACGGTCACCGGGCACCCCGCCGCCCTGGCACGCCTCGAAGCCGGCGGCCTGGTCACCCGCGCCGTCAACGGCGTGCGCACCATGACCGACAAGGGACACGCGGCCCACACGGCATGGCTGACCGAGCACGGCCGCACGGCACCGGGCAACACCGCGGCCGGGCACGCCTGACCCCCGCCCCGGCACGCGCCGGGCGGCGGACCCGCGCCCCGCCCGGCGGTCCCGTCCGTCCGCACGGCCGGAGCGGATTCCGCCCCGCCGGGAAGCCCTCCCCCTCGCCAGCGCCCGGCCAGCGGAACGACCGGGACGCCGGGAAGCACCGAAGCCGGGCCCCACAACCCGAACCACACCCCTAAAGCCTCTTAAGACTTGCGCCATCACGCCGCACATCGTATAGTCTTAAGCGTCATCAGGGAGGGGGTTCCCCTCCCCACGCCTCGCAACGCGGAGTCCCATGCAGGATCGCATCATCCAGTCCTCCTCCCCCGGAGCGGTCGTCCTCGGACTCGGTCTCCCCGCAGGCAGCGTGCACGCGAGGATCGACCACCACATCACCACCGCCCGGATCACCCTGCGCACGGCCGGGCCCGGCGGAGCCGCCGCCATCAACGCGGCCCGCATCCGCCAGGACGGACCGGTGCTCAGCGTGGAGATCCCCTCCCGGGAAGGCCCGCAGGACAGCATCCACACGACGCACACCGCCATGAACTTCACCACGGGCTCCGGCTCCCCCGACGGCGGACACGCGTTCCGCCTCTCCGCAGGCGCTCTGCCCGGCGAGTCCCGCATCCGGGCGGAGGTCGACCTCCCCCCTGGCTCCAGCCTCGGCATGGTCTCCGTCTCCTCCGACGCGTTCGTGAACGGACGCCTGGAGCGCGTGGAGTTCCGGTCGGTCTCCGGCTCGCTCTCCGTCGGCGACGCCCGCCACCTGGAAGCCGTCACCACCTCCGGGAGCATCACCGTCACCCGCTACGGCGGCGGGCACTTCAGCGCGAGGACCGTCTCCGGATCCGTGGACGTCCGCGTCAGCCCGCCCGCAACGGGCACCCTGCACGCCTCCTCGGTCTCCGGCGACATCCGCGTGGACAACAGCCGCCGCCTCCACACCATCGCCAGCAGCGTCACCGGCAGGGTCACCCTGCGCTGACCGCCACCCCGCAGGCGGACACGCCGCCGCGCAACACCCGGGCCGGACACCGCCTGCTCCGCACACCCAACCCGCCCCGCACGAAGGAGAACACCATCACTTCCACGACCGCCCCGACCGCCGCTCCCACCCTGACCACCGCCGTCGAGTTCATCACCATGCACGCCGACGAAGACGCCCTCGGCCGCATCCAGTCCGCACTCAACCAGCGGACCCGGACCCTGCGCGAGGTCCGCGCCGCCGCCGTCACCAAGGGCGCGCGGGTCCGCATCGACAACATCAAGCCCAAGTACCTCACCGACCTGACCGGCACGGTCACCGCGATCAAGCAGAACCGCACCCGTGCGATCGCCACCGTCGAACTGGACCCGGACTCCACCGACCTGCTGCGCGAGCGCACCTACGTTCCCGCAGGCGTCGAGCGCCACCTGCTCCCCGGCATCCCGGCCACCTGCTGCCACCCCGTGTAGGCCGCCCGCCCGTACGCCCGCCCCAAAGCGGGCGTACGGCCCCGCCCGGCCGGGACCGCGGCGCCCGGCAACCACGCGGACCGGACCGGACCGGGCCAGGCCAGGCCAGGAACAAGCGGCCGACGCCGAGCCGGACCCGCCCCGGCCACACCACCGCCCCGAGGAGCCCGATGCCCGCCCGATTCGCCGCCCACCCCTACACCGACGGCTCCACCCGCATCACCCTGACCGTCCCCCACACCCTCACCGCCCGCGCCATCGCCACCCTCCTGTGCTCCGCACACCGCACCACCGACGCCGGGAACCTCCCCGACCTCACCTACACCTCCGCGATCAGGACCCTGCGCGCCGAACTGAAGCAGCGCGGAAACGAGGACCCGTACTTCTGGGGCGACGACTTCGACGAGGAGGACCAGGACGCGGCCGGCGCCCTGCGCGACTGGTCCCTCGCCGAAACCACCCGCCTCTTCCCCGAACTCGGCTCTCCCACCTGACCAGCCCCCGTCCCGCCGCCGCGCCCACCCAAGGAACTCCCCGTGCAGATCCCCGCCTTCCCCTCGTTCCGGATCCGCCCCGCCGCCGGCGCCGCCGGGGAACGCGACGTCACCGGCCCCGACGGCCAGACCGTCGCCCGCCTGACCCGCACCACCGGATGGACCGCTCACCGCGGACAGACCGCCGGCCCCCGCCGCGCCGACGAGACCCGGGCCGCCGCCGACGCCGTCATCCTGCACGCCCACCGCCACGGGCTCCCCGACACCGAACTCCGCCCCTACACCAGCGCCCAGGACGCGCAGCAGGACCTCGCCCGCACCACGGGCCTCTATCAGGACCTCGTCGAAGCAGCCTCCCGCGCCTACTTCTTCGCCGCCCTGCGCCAGCCGAAGGTCGCAGCCCTCCTGGACGGACTGGAAACGCTCAGGTCCGAGCGCCACTTCGACACCGCCGCCGGATGCAACCGCACCGCACGGTTCCTGCACGATCTGCACCGGCCGGCACGCGCCCTCCTCGCCACCGCGACCGGGGAGGCCCTGGAATGGATGTCCTACCCCCTCACCGAACTCCTCGTACACAGCGAACGCGCGGCAGTCCGCCTGACCGCCACCGCCGCCGAGCTCCCGCGCTTCCTCACCGGCCCCTTCACCCACCCCCACTCCGCCTACGACGCCGTCGAAGCCCTCCACCGCGCACGCCTCGAACTCCGGACCACGGCCAAGACCCTCCCCCGGGGGCCCAAGGCCCTGCGCACCGCGCTGACCCGCATCGAGGAGGCGAGCGGCGCTCTGCCTCAGCGCGGCGCCGCCCGCTCCGCACACTCCTGCCGGACCACCGCCGCGCAGCTGACCGCGATCGGATCCGCAGCCGGCACCGCCCTGGGCACTCCCGTCCTCAGCCTGCCCGCCAACCAGCCGGTCGCCGCACCCTGCCGGGACATCGCCGCCCTGGCCCACGAGACGGCTCACCGCCTGGCCGCCACCGCCGCCGTCCTCAACGACGTCCCCCGCCACGGCAGCGTCCGGAACATCACCGACGCCGCCGCCCGCACCGAAACCACCCCCGCCCGCCCGGGGGAGCCCGTCTCCGTCCGTTTCGAAAACCGCGAGATCGGACCCATCAACCCCACACCCGAGGGCCGCTGGACCGCCGACGGCATCACCGAGCCCTACCACTCCCCCGAAGGCGCCATCGCCGCCCTCGTCGCCGCCCTCACCTGACCACCGCACCGATCCGGAGCCGGCAACCCCCGCCCACTGGCGCGCGACCTCCCCGGCAGCGCCCACCCCCGCCCGCGCGGCCTGGTCCCCGACCGTCCGCAGCACCGGAAGACGAAGGACCCCCTCATCCTCAACCTCCCGCCCGAGGGCCGCCCCCTGCACACCGACCCGCGCGCCCGCGCCTACGCCGGCACCTGGGAGTACACCCTCGACACCTACACCGGCCCCCGCACCCCACAGCTCCCCCACCATCCCGCCGGCGGCCTCCCCGCGCACGGCGGATCCCCCACTTTCGCCGTCTTCCACAACGACACCGGCCCCGCCTTCCCCTACCTCTGGGTCTGCACCACCCGCGCCCTCCGCCCCGACAACGCCCCCTACGAATGCCGCGTCTGGGACCAGGCCCTCACCCGCCGGCAAGCCGCCGCGGACGCGGCCGGCCACACCAGCACCTCGCACCTCCCCCAGCCCTCGACCCCAGACACCCCCGCACCCGGGGCACAGGCATCCCCCAACCCTCACTATTGACTCTTAAGACTTGCCTTCCCCATCGAGGGTCGGTATAGTTTTAAGAGTCAACGGGGGAAATGGTCCCCCTGATTAGGGGAGATCATGGCGAGCAAGGAAGTCCGGCAGATGGTGAAGGCCCTGGAGCAGCAGGACTTCACCGTCCGCCAGACCAAGAACAACCACTACCAGGTCTTCAAGAGCGGCCAATTCGTCACCGTCCTCCCCGGCACCCCCTCCGACCACCGCTCCCTCAAAAACTCGATGGCCTACCTCAAACGAGCAGGGTTCAAGCGCTGAACACCCGGGCCGCTGGGACACTGCACCCAGCGGCCCGGCTCAACGTGCCGCCCCTCACCCAAGGAGAAACCGCACGTGCCCACCCCCTTCAGCGTCTGCATCGAACTCGACTCCCCCGCAACCCCCGACACCTACACCCAGCTCTTCGAAGCCCTCGCCGACACCGGAGCCACCGCACCCGGCGTCGGCCCCGCCGAAAACGGCAACACCTCCATCCGCCTCATCGTCGACGCCGACGACGCACCCCACGCCCTCACCCTCGCCCTCGAAACCACCCACCACGCCACCCAGACCGCCGGCATCCCCCACACCGTCACCGGAGCGACGATCCTCACCGAGACCGAGTTCGACCGCCGCGAAGCCCACCCCCACATCCCCGAACTCGCCGGCCTCGCAGAAGCCGCCGCCATCCTCGGCATCAGCCACCACGAACTCGACAAGCTCCTCCCTGCACTCGAACCCCACCGCATCCAGCAGCTCATCACCGGCCCCCTCTACCTCGCCACCGCCATCCACCAGCTCCGCAACGAGCGCAACCCCACTCACTAGAGAGACAATTTCTATCGAGCCTCAGATTGCAGCAACATGCCCTCTGACCTGCACATATACCCATAGCTATACCTATTGACGGCCTGATAGGTATGGCTATGTCTAGCCTTATTTTTATGCCATATCTGCGTCCGTATCTTGTTCGGATCTCTAGCCGCACTGAGATCCCTTCGTTGATCCACATGTCACTTCCCCTATACCTACCGATATCTACACCCTTAGCAACTCCTGCATCACTCCCCTTGGTCACACCCTTGCGCTTATCTGTATCGCTACCTCAATGGTTACTCACTCATTCACCCACCTACATGCTGACGTGACTGCCTTCTGATCAAACTTGATTCACCCTCACATCTCTTTACACCGACTGCCGAACTTCACTTCAGTCGCACTGGCGTCGCTACCGAACCAACAATCCACCTCCAACACCTCCCTCCTTCTCTTCCACCACCCAACCAACACCCCACGCTCTATACGCACATCACAACCCCCAAAGCGACCCACCAACACCTCCTCACCCACACCCCTCGCCACACCATCTGACCGACTGACCTCCTTTCCTAATCAGCTTCTTTCCTTGCCACCGACTTAGCCACTTAACGATCGCTCTTTACTCGTTCTCACTGTCCTTAACGTCAACCCACTGATTTTCCGGACTTCTCAGCTATCGACTACTGAACTTCACTTCAGTCCCACTGGCGTCGCTACCGAACCAACAATCCACCTCCAACACCTCCCTCCTTCTCTTCCACCACCCAACCAACACCCCACGCTCTATACGCACATCACAACCCCCAAAGCGACCCACCAACACCTCCTCACCCACACCCCTCGCGCTTCCTCCCAGCCCACCCTCCGCCTCGCCCACAACCCCACCCACACCCACACTGACCACCAGATCCGCCAAACCCCCACCGCGAGTCCCCGCTTGCGTGTTGAGGCGATCGCCTCAGCAGACCACTCAGGGATTTGTCAACCCAATGCCGCGTCGCAGTCCCACAAGTCACACAAAGGCTGTTAGGGTCTCTCCATCTACACCCCTGTCAGGGACATAGCTTGCCCTCGCACTGGGGGCCAAGTAGCTTCATTCCAGCTCAAACCGAGCGAGTCACCGGCAGGCTCACCCATCGTGGGCCTCTGGCAGGAAGAGAGTTGTCCGTGGAGAAGATCGCCGTCGCAAGCCAGAAGGGCGGCCCCGGCAAGACCACGACGACGGTCAACCTCGCTGCGGGACTCGCTCTCGCAGGGTTCCGTGTCCTGGTTGGCGACATCGAGCCGCAAGCCCAAGCCGGCATAGCTCTTGGCGTCCGCCTCAAGGGCGAAAGCATCGCTAAATCGCTCGCGCTTCCACTGCAACAGGCGGCTCAAGGGGTTCCCGCGACTTTGCGGAACATCATCATCGACCGCACCGAACTTCTTCAGGCCAGGAAGGCAACAGGGACCCTCCACCTGCTTGCCTCGGAACAGGCCACAATGAGCAATGCACAGCACATCTTGCATGCAGCCGGCGTGGAGAAGGCACACGTACTCCGTGAACTGCTGGACGAGCTCGACGACGATTATGACTTCGCGGTGTTTGACACCCCGCCCGCCGTCCAGTCGCTCAACGGCGTTGCCCTGGCTGCGAGCGACTATGCCCTGACGCTCTGCAATCCAAGGCTCGCAACCGTCGAGGGCGCTGTAACCATGCGCTCCACTATCCGGCACGTCAAGGATCGGACTCGCGGCAAGGCGGACCCCAAGTATCTTGGTGTCGTTCTCAACATGGCCAAGCCAATGGGGGAGTGGACAACAGAAGAGATCGACGTACGAAACCAGATGGTTGACGCCAACCTCTTGCCGTTCGTCACGGAGATTCGTGAAGACTCCCGAATCTCCAGTAGCTACTCCAAGGGACGCCCATCAGTGCTGGGCTACGCCCGAACTGCTCCCGGAAAGCGCTACGCGCAGTTCTTGACGGAGGTCCTCGACAGGATGGACGCGCCTGAGGAGGAATGGAAGATCGCCCCGAGCGCCGACGAAGCGCTAGACGCCGCCGAAGCCGCCAGCGTACCGACGCAGCAGGCCAAGGAGGCTACCGGTGTCTAAGCCTCGCCAGTCAGACAACCCTGCTGGTGACTTCGCCACAATCAGAACCCGACGTCCGCGGCGAGGCAGCGGCAACCGCGCCGCCAGTGCAGAAGAACTCGTAGCCAACGCTGAGAGCGTCGCCGCTAGCTCCTTTCTTGCACAGGGTGGCAGCATGCCGGTTCCTGACCTAGCGTCGGTGCCCTCGGTCGCCGTGGGGCCGCTGCCCGCCCAGCAGGAAACGGAACTCGCCGGCGCCGAGGTGCCATCCGACGTCAAGCCGGACCTGGCATCGGCCGCAGCCACTCCGGCCGGCGATGGCACCTCGGACGAAAAGGCGGCCCCTTCTCCGGAGCCCGACCCGAAGCCCGACCCGGAGCCGGAGCCCGACCCGAAGCCCGACCCGGAGCCCGACCCGGAGCCCGACCCGGAGCCCGAGCCCGAGCCCGACCCGGACCCGAAGCCCGACCCGAAGCCCGACCCGAAGCCCGACCCGAAGCCGGAGCCCGACCCGGAGCCCGACCCGGAGCCCGACCCGGACCCGGAGCCCGAGCCCGAGCCCGAGCCCGACCCGGACCCGAAGCCCGACCCGAAGCCGGAGCCCGACCCGAAGCCGGAGCCCGACCCGAAGCCCTCCACAACGAAGGGCACGGGGAAGAGGCCTGCCGCCTCAACTCGAAAGAAGTCCGCTGCTGAAGCCGTAGAAGCACCCAGGTACGGACGCACCCAAAAGCAGGTCTGGGATAGCTTCGTCGATTCCAGAGTTCACTCTCGACAGTGGGACATTCAAGGCGTGAACCTGATCCCTGGGCTGTGGCCGCTTTTGAAGGCCCGTGTTCAGCGTGATCGAAAGGCTACCGGACGAGCTGAGTTGACACTTGGTCACTACCTGGACGCGGTATTGCGTACCGCCCCTCTCGACCAAGACAAGCTCGTCGGGCTCGCCGACAAGTTGCAGGCCGAGCAGATGGGTCTCCCTCGCGGGAAGAAAACGACCCTGAGCCTGAGCCCGACGGCACGACAGAACTACGACGAAATCCTGGAAGCACTGGAGACTGCGGACTACGGTCGCAAAGGCAAGGACGTCATGTCAGCCCTCGTGCAGCAGCTGCTACGCGACTTGGAGAAGGAAGGCCCTCTCCCCAAGCCTGCACCGGCGCCGCTCGTGTGAGGCGTATGCTCACGCAAGGAGGGCTACCCCACACGGGGTGGCCCTTTTCGCTCTTTTCCGACACTCCGGACATAAATTTCAATATCATCACTAATCACCTGCAAACGAACGGCTGACTACGTGCCGTCAGGATGCGCCTAGCCTCTCACTCAAGACCGCTTAGCATCACCAGGGCCATTCACGGCACTCCTCGGCTCGCCATCAGCAGCCTGAACGGCAGCCATAATGCCTTCCTCCCGAAAGCAACCGAAACCTACTCTGAGCAGGGTGTATACCGATCCTGCTACCTATATGCAGCCCCTAGTCACTACCTCTATCGCTACCTTCATTCCTTCCTTCGCCACGAACAATTCACCTTCCCAGCAACCTTGTTGACTCCACATCCGCTCTCGCGCGTTCCCCACTACGCACCTATACCCCTGACAGGGGAATAACTCCCCGGGGTCAGGTATGCTGACGCCACCAGATTGATCTTCTTTCAGGAGCGTCGATGTCGTCAGGTCGCCTGAGTGCCAACGCTGTTGCAGTCGCAGCGGGCGTGGACAGTAACTGGGTCTACCGGGCCGTGCAGAACGGTGTGCTACCAGAGCAGCACTTCGAGGCCGACGTAATTGTCATCAAGGTCTACCGGCTGATCTCACAATTCGTCTGGCCCGATAGGCCGCGACAGCGTTCGATGAAGCACGAGATCGACACCTGGCAGCTCTCAGCTCTTCACGCAGCTCGCGATGCCGTAACCGACCCCAAGACGACGCCCGAGACGACTCTTTGGATCATGCAGGACTCGGTACGGGTGGCACACAGCCGACAGGAACGCGCTGCTCTGGAATCCAGTTCCTCGGACGGCCACGAGCCGTCCCTGCTCGACGCCCAAGTGGCTCTGCGTCTTCCCATTGGGCGATGGATCGACGAACTGCCCTCACTTCTCGCGCGCACTCCAAAGCGGGAGCCCCGCAGAAGGAGCACACGGTCTACCAGGGCTGATCCTTCACGTGCTGCCTGAGAAAACCGGCCAACTACTGCGCCCCCAGCGCGCAGCTGGCACGAGAGGCCCCCGGGCCAGCGTTGTTGTCGAGGAGGTAAGCGGAACTCAGACCCCTACTGACTAGCGTCGTGCGTCGGTCTCTCTACCTCCCCAGGCGGAACCGACAGGCGATTTGAGCGTCCCTCGTACCTCCCCGACAGGAGCAGATCATAGCTACCCGTCTGGGGCCTGGCTCAGTCATGTCCAAAACGGACCCGAATCGTGCGCCGGCCTCTTCCCCGAACATCCCAGATTCCTCGTTGTGTCAGCCGAACCGACCACCTGATGGCGTGTCGGCCACCGGTAGTTCTAGCGTGCCTGCTGTCCGGGAACCGCTGCTGCTCACTCCAGGGATGCAGGCGGCGCTCGACAGTGCTGTTCGTACGCTGTTGGCCGATCCGCGGTTGGTGGGGGCGTGCGATCTGGTGCGGCTGGCGGTGGTTGTTCTGCTGGCGAAGGCGCCGGTCTCGTCGGCTTCGGTGGTGGTGCGGTGCCAGGATCTCGCTGGATGGCTGGGGTGTTCCGTTTCCCATCTTTCGCACACGGTGATCCCGCTTCTTCGGGCGACCGGTGCCGTGAGGTGCTCGAAGGTGACGGATCCGGAGACCGGGTACACCACGGCTCTCCGGTTCGAGCTGCTCCCGTTGAAGGAGGCACGGGCCGCGGGTGTGGGGAATCCGCTCGCGATGCTGAACAGGCGTGATCTGGCGACCCTTCTGAAGTTGTGCGAGGCGGTGACGTGTCCGGGGTGGGCTCCGGAGGGGAAGCCGGAGACCCCTGCCGGCTTCATGGCGGGCCGGCGGGGGAGGGGTGCGGGGACGGACCGGCTGGCGGTGGTGCGGCTGGTGTTGCAGTGCCGTGCTGACGGGCGGGTGCGGATGGCGCCGGGACGGGTCGCGGAGGGGGTTGGGCGGGCGGATGCGACGGTGGCCCGTCTCATGGACTGTCCGGCCGTCGAAGCGGCTGTGGTGGTCGACCGGCTGCTGGCGGAGGGGACGGCGGTGTTCGACAGCCCGGAACGGTTCGGCCGGGACCGGCTCCGGATTCCTGCTGTTCACGCTGCCTACCAGCGGTTGAAGGCGGCCCGGTTGCCGAAGGCCGGACCTTCCCCTGTGGTGGAGGCGGTCGGGCAGGAGGCGGCGGCGGGTTCCTGTGCACGATGCGGGAGCGAGCAGCCTGAGGTCGGGCCGGAGGGGATGGTTCTCGAAGGCGAGGGCTGGGCGCAGGAGTCCTTCGAGGATCTTCTGGCCGATCAGGATGGTGCATCGGGGGATCAGACGGCTCCTTCTTCGGAGTTTCCGCAGGTCAACAGCGCTTTTGAAGAGGAAGCCGCCGAGGGGGTTGGTGCCGAGCCCCACGCTGACCACGCACCTGTTGCTGAACTTACTGGGTGTTCTGACGGTTTCGATGTGGGTTTTTCCGGCTCTGCCGTTGCGGGTGACGACCGGCTGCCGGGACGCGGGCATGCGCGTGAGGACCAGCCTCGCAATCAGCATGGGTCTGCGGCCGGGTTCGGGAGCGGAGTTGGTCCTGGTGGCCCGCTGCGCGGGGAACAGCGTGGTGATGTTCCGGCTGGTGGGGAGATGCAGGGTGGTGAGGCATCTCTCGTGTCTCTCGCTTTCTGGCAGGCCCAGGGTGATGCTCCGCGGGTGTGGACCTCGTTGCCGAAGCAGTTCGAAGAGGTGCTGGCGCCGGTGGAGATGATCTGGGGTCGGCTGGGTCGTACCGGGGCCCGTCAGCGGGTACTCGGCGCCGTTCGGTCGCAGCTGGCCCTGTTGCGGGGGACGTTCGGTGAGAGCGGTGCGGAGCGGCTTCTCCGGGAGCGGCTGCGGAGGCGGGTACGCGCTCAGGGGCAGGTGCTGGTGAAGGATCCGGTGGGCTGGCTGATCTCGAAGGCGCTGCCGCGCCGTTCGGACTGCTGGGACCGCCGGTGTGACGAGGGCCGGCGGATGGACACGGGGGGTGAGTGCGAGCCGTGCCGGATGCTTCACGCGGACCGTCGCGGGCTGCGCTACCGGGTGGCTGCTGATCTTGCCCGCGAACTGCCCGCCGCAGGGGTGGCGAAGGTTCCCCGGGAGGTGTTCGAGGCCCGGCTGCGGGAGGAGTTCGACCGGGACGCGCAGTGGCAGGCCGTCCGGCACGAGGAGGCGGCCGAGCTTCGGGCAGCCCAGAAGGCTGCGTGGGCCGAGCGGCGGACGGAGTGGGAGGCCGCAGCGGCGTTGGAGCAGGCGCGGCCGTGCGAGGTGTGCGGGCAGGAAGATTCCGGTGGGCTGTGCGGGCTGTGCCACGAGGAGCGGCTGACCGAGAAGGTCATCGCAGGGGCCGTGGAGACCGCGGTCGCCGCGTGGGCGGAGCCCGGCGCGATCTCCGGCCGGCCGGAGATCGCGCTCCGGGTCGACGCCGAGATCCACGCCGAGGTCGAGCAGGCCCGCGCCCAGGGCGCGGCGGAGGGTGCGATGCCCGGAACCCTGGTGGTGCTGGGCCGGCTGACGGCGGAGCTCGCAGCGGGGGAGTACCGGCGCTCCGCACTGTCACGCCTCGCCCGCGGACCGGAAGCAGAGGCGGAGTCGACGGCGGTGTTCGAGGCACAGATGCGCCGCTGGCACTTGCACGACAGCGTGGAGGAGGCCAGAGAGGCCGCTGCCGAACAAGCATCGGCGGCCCGGTGGCGCACCGCCGAGCATCTCCTCAACCAGCGCGTCGCGGCGCTCAGGTCGCAGATGCCTCAGCCCGATCCGGCACCGGATCGGGAGCCCGATCCGTACGCGGTCGGCGCGTCGATGGTGCGCTCCCAGATCCGGCGCCCGGGGACGTCGGCGTAGGAGTGCGCAGCGGGGCCCCGGCGCGCCGGCCCGCTCCCGGGCGCAGCCGGTCGGGCGGCAGGGCGTCGGGTTGGCGAGGCGGTCGAGGTCCCGGTGAGGACTGGGGTCGGCCGGGCGGCGGTGTCGGTGGAGCCGGGTGGCCGGACTCCGCTGGGGAGGGTGTGCGGTGAAGCGGGTCCGCCGCTGGCTTCACCGAGCAGAGCCGGTTGCGGGGAGTGCGTGCACAGCAGTGGGCTTGACCTGCGGTGTTGGCGAAATCTATCCACAGGCGGATCGGGTGACACTCAGGACTCCACGATGGAAGGAGTCCGGCGTGCCGGCCCCCAGCAGCAGTCGCGTTCAACTCACACGTACCCACCGCATCCTGATCGCGGTGGTCGTCCTCGGTGTCGTCGTCATCGCGGCGATCGGCTTCGCCGGCTCCTATGCCGCGGTGAGGGATCTCGCCGAACGCAAGGGCTTCGGGGACTTCGCTCCCTGGTTCCCGATCGGGATCGACGCGGGTATCTGCGTACTGCTCGCGCTTGACCTTCTGCTGACCTGGCTGCGGATACCCTTCCCGCTGCTGCGGCAGACGGCCTGGCTGCTGACGATCGCCACCATCGTCTTCAACGGCGCCGCTTCCTGGCCCGACCCGCTGGGCATGGGCATGCACGCCGCCACCCCGCTGCTGTTCATCGCCAGCATCGAAGCCGCCCGCCACGCGGTGGGCCGGATCGCGGACATCACCGCTGACAAGCACATGGAAGGCATCCGCCTGGCCCGCTGGCTGTTGGCGCCGGTGCCGACGTTCCGGCTGTGGCGGCGGATGAGGCTGTGGGAACTACGGGAGTACGACCAGGCCGTCGCGCTGGAACGGGACCGGCTGGTCTACCAGGACCGGCTCAAGGCCCGGTACGGCAGGGCCTGGCGGCGTAAGGCGACGGTCGAGGAACTCCTTCCCCTCCGGCTCGCGGCGTACGGCATCCCGGTCCCCCTGTCCGGCGCCGCGGAGGAACCGGACCAGCTCGTGGCCCAGGGGAGCACGACACCCGCCGCCGACCTTGCTGCGGAGCCGGGCCCGGCCACCGTTCCGGTCGCCGACACCGCTCCGCCCGCCGTCGTGCACGCTCCCGATGCCGAAGAGCCGCCGCCCGTGGCCGAACCGCAGCGGCCCGGCGCCGAGCGCGAAACCGCTGACATGAAGCCGCCCGTCGCTCCGAACCCCCCAACGGCACGGACACGGACGACGGAACGCGCCGCCGTACCGCCTGGGCCGACTGGGAGCACGCCGCCGTCCCCTCAACCACGACGACCGGTCCTCACTCCGGCACCGGTCGCCGCGGACACCGTCCAGCCTGGGATTCCTGCGGTCGACGAGCACACCCGCGCTCTCGGTCCGATGCGCAACGCCGACGCCGTCCGTTACGCGACCACCGTCCTCGGCAGCTTCGACACTCCCCGGCTCGTCCAGTGGCTCAAGCTGCACGGCAAGCCCGTCAACCGCGGTCAGGTCTACCGCGTTGCCGAGGCCGCCGAACGCAAGGCCGCCGCCCAGGCCGGACAGCCCACCCCCGCAGGCAGTCTTCCCGGGTGACCGCCCGGCGGCACTGGCGGCCGGAATCTCCGCAGGCGCAGTCCGGTATGGAAGTGGCAGTCTCCGTACCGGACATCGAGCTCCTCTTCGGCGGAGCGTCCCACTGTGCCTTCCACGGCGACAGCCGACCGTGCCGCGAGGTGCTGGTGGAGTGGGACCGGGGCCGCCTCGCCGTGACGTCGACATCGCGCACATCCGCTGGCCCGCCAAGCCGGATCCGGTGCGGGAGTCGCCGTGCGCAGGGCACCCCGCCCGGGCCGATGCCCACAACGATGTCGGTTGGACGGGTTGTCAGTCCGGCACCGTACGGTGGTGATATGGCGAGAGACGGCGACCGGCCGAGTAACCCTGATGTTCTGCTCCGGGCCGTCCGGAAGATCTTCGGCGAGGCGTGCCTGGAGTGCGGTACGACCCGGCCGCGTCCGGAGATGGCGCACATCCGCAACTGGCCGACGATCCGGCAGGCTGCGGAGAACAAGCTCGAAGGGCTGCCCGCCCGTCTCGCGCACATCGCCGAGCAGCATCGCCACAGCCGGTTCCACCACCTCGGCAACGTCGTACCCCTCTGCCCGAACCATCACACGCTGTTCGACGGCGACTACCCCGAATTCGATGAGCAGAGGGTCCGCGGACTGCGTGACGAGGCCCTGCGCCGTCCGGACGTCCTCGCCCGCGTGATCGACTTCATCCGCGACGAGCTGCGGGGACGCCCCAACCGCTGTGTCCACAAGGACGCGGACGGCCGCCGCGAGCACGCGCGAGCCACCGACCTCATGGCCCTCGCCGCACCCCTGTCCTTGGTGATGAACGGCTACCGCCTGGGTCTGGACCTCGGCGATCCCCAGCTTGTCGTCGACTGCGCCTCCGGTGCCCTGCACTACCACGTGGCCCTCGACCAGCAGAGTGTGGACGACTGCACCGGCCGCAGCGGGCAGTGCATGAAGGCCGCAGCCCCGTAGGGCGCCGCCAGCGCAGCGGCCTCAGGCCGGGCGGTGGCCTTTCCCCTCAGCGGGTCGTGCCGGGCGGAGCCTCGCCGAGCGCGCCGGTGAAGGCGCAGCGCCGGGGACAGCGCCTTCCGCCCAGTTCCCACACCTGGTCCTTCCGGTGCCACGGCTATCCCGCGTAGTTCTCCAGGAAGCCCGGGGCGATGCGGCGCTGCGTTTCCAGGCAGGTCCGGAGGTCTGAGGCGAGATCCGGGTGTTCCGCTGGCCAGGCGGGGGAGTGGGCGACGAACTCGCGGCTGTTGAGCACGGTGAACCGGTTCAGGGCGGCGGCGTCGAACCGGAACGCGTCCTGAACATCCCGGGAGACGATCAGCGCCAGATCGTCTCCGAGCGGCACGGTGACGCGCCGGAAGCTCTCCAGGCCCACTCCGACGCCGTGGTCGAGGAAGGGCCGGGGCGTGTCCGCCGGCGCCGTGCTGGCGATGGCTCCGGAGAAGCAGACGAGATTGTCGCCGACCAGGAGCCCGCCCTGGCGGGGGCGGTAGCACGACCAATGCGTGCCGCCCATCAACAGCAGGGCGACGATGCCGTTCCACACGTCGTCGAACTCCGCGTCAGGGTCATCGCGCATCCGCCAGGGGTGGAGCACGGACGCGTTGAGGAACGCCATGAACCCGGTCTGGATCTCGCCGTCGGACAGGCCCGAGTTCCCTGCTTTGATTTTGCTGGCGAGGATGTGCAGCAGGAATCGGCTGCGCTGGAGCTGGAGAGCGATCAGCCAGGCCAGCGGTCGGCGCACGTAGTGCGGCACCGTGCGGCCGCGGCCCGCCGCGAGGCTTCTGATGGCGGTCGCGGCTTCCCCCTCGATCGCCGCCATGGCGCTTTCCATCGACGAATGATCAGGCTCTCTGCCCGGCCAGTAGAGGGAGTGCCCGTACGTACGGTGTCCCACGTTGAGCACCGAGGAGGTGAACTGCCTCCCGCGCATGTACTGGTGGACGACGAGCCGCCGATCGGGCCCCGCGAACCGGCGCAGCAGGAACTGCGGCACGAAGTGGTGCTTCTTGGGGTGCGACGCCATGGCCCCGACTGTAGCGAGACCGGCCGGGGCCGCGAGCGCGCGGACGCGGAGGGGCGGCCGGGCGCGCGGTGAAATCTATCCACAGGCATTCCGTCGCAGCATGTCCCCACCACCGTCCGCCGATCATGCGGGCGGCGCGCCGCGCACGGTAGGGGACAGGAATGGCACGCAGCGAGCTGGACCGGGAGATCGAGGAAGGCGTCGAGGCGCTGGTTCAGAGCCTGGGCCGGTTCGTGTCCGGGCGGGAGATGGACGGCGTCCCGCGGACGAACGCCACCTTCGTCCACCGCGGGTCACGCGTTCTGGACGGCGTCGAGGGACGGGTGGGCCGGTTCTCCTACCTGCCCGGATGGCAGCGCAGCGGGATCCGGCTCCTCAGTATGGGCGCCGCCGGGGGCGGGGGGTGGAGCTACTGGACCAGCCCGGAGGAGACCTTGCAGGCCCTGCAGTACGGGGGCGCCGCCGCGGGCGGGCTGCTGGTCGCCGGCGGGGTGCTCCACGGTGTGCGCAGCCGCGGGCAGCGGGAGCTGATGCGCGAGTGGATCGAGCCGCTGCACCTGGCGCTTCTGGACCCGCTCGGCGTTCCGCACGGCACCCGGCCCCGTTCCTACCTCCACATCCCGAAGGCCTTCAGCGACGACGACGCCGAGATCCGGATCGACCTCCCGGTGAACCTGCAGTTCAACGAGCAGAAGGTGGCCGAGATGGTCGTCAAGAAGCTCGCGCTGCAAGGGGTCTCCTTCAGCTGGAAGTACGACGGGCGCAGCCCGTACGTGCTGGTGAAGAAGGTGCACCGGCCGCCGAGCAAGGTCGTCTTCAGCGACCCGAAGGTGAAGGACCTCGTACGGAAGGTCCCCGAGTCGGCGCCGCTGATCGGGCTGGAGCGCGGGAAGAAAATCGTCTCCGTCGACCTCGACGCCGAGTCGCCCCACGTCCTGGTCTCCGCCGGAACCGGCGGCGGCAAGTCCGTGATCCTGCGGACCATCGCCGCCCAGCTGATCCACCACGGGGCCCGCGCCTACATCCTCGACTTCAAACGGGTGTCCCATATGTGGGCGCGCGGGGTCCGGAACGTCACGTACTGCCGCGACATCGCCGACATCCACGAGGCGCTGATCGGGCTCGGCGCCGAGGGGCAGCGCCGGATCCACAAGGCGGAGAAACTCGGCGAGGACGCCGATCCGTCGGAAGTCGGACCGCGCATGGTGATCCTCCTTGAGGAGATCAATGCGACGATGAAACAGCTGACCCGGTACTGGGAGCAGACCAAGGAAAAGGGCGACCCCAAGATATCCCCGGCGGTCGACGCTCTCGCCGAAATTCTTTTCATGGGCCGGGCCGTGAGGATTCACGTTCTCCTCGTCGCGCAGTCGGCTACCGCCCGCGCCCTGGGCGGCCCGGAAATGCGGGAGAACTTCGCCACCCGGATTCTCGCCCGGTACACGCAGAACGCGTGGAAGATGCTCGTCCCCGAAGTGCAGCCGGCGCCCAAGTCGACGCGGCACATCGGACGCGCCCAAGTGGTCCTCGGCGGGCAGGCCCACGAGACCCAGGTGATGTTCATGTCCGACGCGGAGGCCCGCGAGTGGGCGATGGCCGGCGCCGGGAAGCCCGCCGTGAAAGAACCCGCCGCCGCGCCCCGCGCGCCTGCCGAGTCCGGGGCTGCCGCGAACCGCCCGCAGGAGCAGGCGGCCGGGCCCCGGATGTCCCTGGAGAAGCCGGAGACGGCCGGCACCGCGGAGGACGAGCTCCCACGCCTGCCCGCGCTGCCGCCCACGACCCCGGCCGCAGTGCCGACACCGGCCCCGGTCAGCGCCGCTCCCGAGCCCCCGGCGCCGGTGGCAGCTCCCGCCGCGGAGCCGTCATCCCCTGCGGAGCAGGGCCCGGACGACGCCGGGACCGGTCTCGTCACGCTGCGCCAGGCCCAGGAGGACCACTTCCCGCACCTCACGCTGGCCGCGCTGCGCAAGGCCCGGACCGACGACCCGGACTTCCCGAACAACCGGGACAAGCGGGGCACCCAGATGCTGTACCGGGTCGAGGACCTCCAGGCCTGGGCCCGCAACCGCCCCAAGGCCCGCCCGGCGCCCACCGGCTGGGAGGAAGGCATCGACTTCTCCTGACCACCCCCGACAACCTCCCGCTCCTGAAAAGAAGGGGCCCGCCGCACGCGGGCCCCTTCTTTCTGTTTCCTCTGTCCACAGGCCCAGGAAGTGTGCGGGCTTTCGGTGAAATCTATCCACAGGCATTCCGGCTTAGCGTTCCTGGTATGAACTTCCGCCCGTCGGGCGGGGTTTGCTGACCCGCCGTGCCCGCACGGCGGAAACGCGATCCGATCGCACGGCCGAGGAGTCGAGAAATGAGTGTGTGGCGGAAGGCCCTGAACCTTCCTGACAAGAATTCCGGCAGAGAAGACGAATTCACCGAAGCGCTCGCCGGCCGTGCCCGGAATTCCCCCGGGAGGGAAGAGGACACCACCGGGGAACCGCGGGGGCAGAGCGCGGCGGGGTGGACCGAGGAGGCCGAACCGTCGGGCCGGATAGCCGCCCGGAAAGCCGGACGGGCGCTCGTGTGGGGCCTCATCGTGCTCGCCGCCCTCACCGGAGTGCGCGCCTGGGTCTTCCCCGCCAAGCCCGCCAGCACCGCCCCCAAGCCGTCGCCGCACGCCGAGGCGCGCAAGGACGACGTCCCCGAGGACGAGGCCCGGCGGGTCGCCGCCCGGTTCGCCCGCTCGTACATGACCTGGAACCAGGACCAGCCGCAGGCCCGGGAGGAGGAACTCGCCCGGGACCTGCCCAAGGGCGCGGACACGAAGGCCGGCTGGAACGGGCAGGGCGTCCAGCTCGTCGCGCAGACGGTCCCCGGGGAAGTCGTTCACACCCGGCCCCGGGAAGCGCGGGTGACCGTCGACGTCCGCGTCTCGGCCACCGCCGGCACGGGCAAGCAGGCCCGCACCCAGTCCCAGTGGCGCGGCCTTGAGGTCCCCGTCGCCGAGACCGGCGGCCGGGTGATCGTCACCGGCCCGCCCGCTCTGGTCGGCCTGCCCGAACCCGTCGACTACACCCCGCCGTCCGCACCGGACACCGACTCCGCCCTCTCGGAGGCCACCCGCCAGAGCGTCGGAGACTTCCTGACCGCCTGGGCCGCGGGCAGCGAGGACCAGGCGGCAGCCCCCGGCGCAGCGATCGCTCCCCTCGGCCAGGGGATGAGCCTGGGATCCCTGGAGTCCTGGCGCGTGCAGGAAGGTTCCGGCGACAAGCGCACCGGTGCCGCGACCGTGCGGTGGAAGACCGCCGGCGCCCAGCTCCAGCAGACCTACGAGGTCACGGTGACCCAGGTCCGCGCCGGCGGCGCGTCCCGCTGGCAGGTCTGGTCCGTCACCGCCCCGTAGCGCGGGCCTTCCCCTCTTTCCTCTCTTCCGGCCGGCCGCAGCGCCCCTCTCCTTCCCGGGCGCGCCCGCCGTCATCAACCCCCTTTCACCAAGCACGAGGAGTCACATCGTCATGGGCGGAAGCAGCCTTGCGTCCTGGATCATCACCATCGTCGGCACGCTCTTCGGAGCCGTCCTCGCCGTCCGGAGCCTGGGCCACTGGGCCCGCTCCGAATGGGGCGCCCTGGTCACCCACCTGATAGGCGCGGCCATCGCCGCGTTCGCCATCTTCAACACCGACAAAGCCATCGACGTCCTGTCCGCGATCGGCGACAAGATCGCCTCCGTCTTCACCGGCTGACCGGCGATGCGCACCTCGCACACGTTCAGCAGGCACTGGGACCTGGAAACCCGCCAGCACGAGCTCGTCGGCATCGACCTCGGCGAAGGCGTCCCGCGCACCACCCTGCGCTACGGCGCCGTGATCTTCCCCCTGTGGTGGGGCGTCTGGCTCATGACCGCCGGGTTCCCGCCGCAGCCCCTCTTCCCCCTCTTCCTCCTGCCCCCGCTCGGGCTGACGTTCTACGGCGCCCGCCGGTCGACGGCCTACTGGCGGCGCACCAACCTGCGGGTCTGGGCGATCCGCGCCCAGTACCTCATCAGCGGCGTCCAGCCCGTCATCGCCCGCGGCCGGATCCCCGCACCCCGCCCCGGCTGGCGGCTGCGCGCCCGCCGGCTGGGCGAACGGGCCCCGCAACTCGCCCAGATGCCCGGACTCGGCCCGCTGTTCACCCCGCGCGGCCCCGACCCCGCCCACACCTGCGGCGACCCCGTCCGCCTCACCCCCCGCCTGCGGCTGTACGGCCCGGACGCCGTCGCCCGCACCCGCCGGGGCCGCCGCTTCACACGACAGGAGACCTGAGCGATGACCCTCCAGACCACCATGCCCATCCACGCCCTGCGAGCCCAGGTACGGCTCGGCGACCCCCACACCGTCCGCGCGCTCCAGCACACCGGCCGCGTCCTGCTCGGCCTGGCCGACGACGACGAGCCGGTCACCCTGCCCGACGAGGCGACCAACACCCTGGTCGTCACCGGCGCGGGCGCAGGCATGACCACCGTGCTGCGCTCCCTCGCCGCCCAGGCCCTGCACCGCGGCGCGCACGTCGACGTCCTCGACCTCGGCCGCCGCCCCTCCCACCCCTGGGCCGACCGGCTGCCGCGCACCACCGCCCACACCACCCCCGCCGCCGTCCACGACTACCTCGTCCTGCAGCTCGACCGGCTGCGCCACCCCGGCCCCACCGCCCGGGCCGACTGGACCCGCCGCCGCGTCATCCTCATCGAGCACGCCGACCATCTCGTCTTCGCCCTGCGCCAGTACTGGTCCCACACCCGGCCCGACAGCCAGCTCGCCGAAGCCCCCGGCGTCGAAGCGCTCACCATGCTCCTCGCCGCCGGGAACGCGTGCGGCATCCAGATCGCCGCCGGCAGCGCGCGCGCCCTGCCGCCCCGCCTCGGCGACCTGTCCGCCGACCTCTTCCCCACCCGCCTCGTCGCCCACGCCAGCCCCGCCCTGTGGAGCCGGGTCGCCCCCGGGGCCGGCCCCCACCCGCCGCTGTCCCTCACCCCCGGCCGGATGCACACCGTCCACGGACACCGCACCACCCGCTTCCAGGCCCTGCACCTGAGCGAGACCGAGGCCCGCGCCTGGGCGCGCACCGCCACCGACAAGGAGCACCAGTGACCACCACGACCCGCGCGAAGAAGAAGAGGAGCGCCCTGAGCGCCGGACGGCTCCTGGGCCTGGGGGCCGAACGCCTCCTCCACCCGCCCCAGCTCGTCGCCCTCGCCGACGGCCTGGTCGTCACCTCCACCAGCGCCGAGGCCTGGTACGTGCTGTCCGCCGCCAACACCGACCTCATGCCCGAACACGCCCAGGACCTCGAACAGGACGCCGCCGCCCTCGCGCTCAGCAAACTCCTGCCCGGATACGACTGCCACCTCAAAATCATCTGGTCGCGCCTCGACGGCGAGATGTACCGCCGCGAGGCCCGGCAGATCTTCACCGCCGGGGACACCGAGGCCGTCGCCGACCTGTGGGCCGCCCGCCTCGACGGCCTCGGCCTGCCCCAGCGCCACCTCCTCCTCGGCGTCCGCATCGCCGAACGGGACTCCGCCGCAGGCGCCACCGCCAAGAACACCGCCGCCGCCGTACTGGGCACCGGGCACACCGCCCTGCCCGCCGCCGAACTCGCCCAGCTCGACGCCGCCGCCCGCCGCCTGGAACGACGTCTGGAAGCAACCCCCTGGCGCGCCCGGATCGCCCCCGTCGAACTCCTGGCCTGGGCCGTCTCCCGCGAATCGCACCGCCCCCAGCCCGCACCACCGAACCTGCCCGAGATCACCGGCGCCTCCCTCGTACGCCTCACCCAGTCCCGCGCCGTTCCCCACCACGACCACGTCCAACTCCTCGACGCCCGGGGACGCACCGCCGCCTGGGTCTCCGTCCTCGCCATGCCGACCTTCCCCGAACAACTCCACACCCCGGGCGAACAGGAATGGCTGCGCTGCCTCTCCGAAATCACCTACACCCACTCCGGCAGCGGCCAGGAGATCCTCGTCTGCCCCGAAGCCAGCGTCCGCTTCAACGTGTGGCGCAAGGGCCAGGCCATCAAGGAAGTCGACAAGGCCCGCCAGGCCGCCAAGGAACAGCGGCACAGCGCCGCCCAGGGCAGCGCGGGGGAGACGTTCCTGGAGACGCAGGAGACCGAGGTCGCGATGGAGAACCTGCGGCAGCGCATGTCGCGGGACAGCATGACCCTGCTCGCCGACCACCCCAGGATCGTCGTGACCTCCGCCGAGTCCGCCGACGACCTGCGCGCCCGCTGCGACGCGGTCATCGGCCACTACGCCGGCCTCTCGATCGAGGTGATCGTCGGAGAGGACGAGCAGCGCGAACTCTGGCTGGAGAGCCTCCTCGGCGACACCCTGCGCGTCCCCGACCTCGGACACATCCGCGAAGCCGGGGCACTGGCCGCCTCCATGTTCTGGGGCGGCTCGGAGGCCGGCGACGACGACGGCCCGATCGCCGGACTGCTCACCGGCACCACCCCCGGCGTCTGCCGCCTCGACATCACCGCCGGCAGCTCCAGAGGTGACGCGACCACGACCGCGTTCATCGGCCGCTCCGGACGCGGCAAAACGACCGCCATGATGCTCGCGACCCTCAACGCCGCACTCAAGGGCGCCTTCGCCCTCATGCTCGGATTCAAGGGAGACGAAGGCGGACTCATCCGCGCCGGCGAGTACTTCGGCCTCGACTCCCACCACGTCCACTGCGGGATCGAAACCCCCGCCGTCGCCGACCTGTTCCGTCTCCTGCCCCGCGGGGACGCCGCCCTCCAGGTGGTCTCCCAGATGCTGATCGTGCTCCCCGAGCGGATGCGCGGACAGGGCGTGGAAACCCACCTCCTGCGCGCCTGCAACGAGGTCGCGGCCGACGAGGACGCCGCGTCCTGGCGCGTCGCCGAACTCCTCAAGACCTCCGAGGACAGCCTCGCCCGCGAAGCCGGCCACGCCCTGGAGGAAGTCGGCCGCACCCAGCTCGGCGCACCGCTGCTCGGCCGCCCCCGCCCCGGCGCCTCCCCGCTGCGGCCCGAACCCGGACTCTGGCTCGTCCAGGTCCCCGGCCTCACCATGCCCCAGGCCGGCACCCGCCCCGGCGACATGACCATGACCGAACGGGTCAGCCTCGCCCTGATGCGCGGGCTCATCGCCTACGCCCTGAGCACCGCCAGCCGCTCCGACCTGCGCGGACTGCCCAAGGTGATCGCCGTGCCGGAAGTCCACGTCCTCACCGGCACCGACGACGGCAAACGCTTCCTCGACTACGTCGCCCGTACCGGACGCGCCCTGGACACCAGCCTCGCCATCGACACCCAGGACCCCAAATCCCTCCTCGGCCTCGACGGCGTCCTGGAGGCCATCACCACCGTCCTCGGCTTCGAACAGTCCGTCAAAGCACAGCAGGACGCCCTCTCCGAACTCCTCCACCTGCCCGTCGGCGACGCCAGCCGCGCCCTGATCCACGGCGTCGGCAAGGACGGACACGGCAACGTGCGCCACGGCCACTGCATCGTCCGCGACCGCCGCGACCGCGTCGCCACCATGCAATGGGACGCCCCCAGCGCCGAACTCTTGCACGCCCTGTCCACCAACCCCAGGGACCAAGCCGACCGCCAGGACCGGCTCGCGAAACCCCCGGCCACCGATGGACACCGACCCACACCAAACCCCCCGCCGGCCACGGCAGGATCGGAAGCCGTGTGAACACCACACGCACCCGACCGCCCAGGAGGCCCTCCATGAACACCACCCTGCGCACCCGTGCGCTCACCGCCGCCGCCCTGACCACCACCGCCCTCGGCACCCTCGCCGCCTGCGGCAACGACACCGCATCCGGCCCCCGGCCCGAGGACACCACCCGCCAGGTCACCAGCACCGCCCACGCGTTCATGCACGCCTGGATGGGCGTCCAGCCCATGGACGGCACCACCATGTGCACCCTGCAGACCCGCGCCGCCCGCCCCAACCACGGCGACGACGGCGGCACGCTCAAGGGCTGCATCGCCGAACGCCGGCCCGACAGCGCCGACCGGGCCGGAGCCGACGACCCGTCACGACCCCCGCTCACCATCACCATCAGCCACGTCCAGGACGTCCCCGCCTCCGCCGCCCACCCCGCGGGCAAAGGCGCCCTCGCCACCCTCCAGCGCACCGGCCAGGACCGCCACCGCTACGCCCTGCGCCTGGTCAAGGAAGACGGCCAGTGGCGCATCCAGCAGCGGACCGACATCGACGACCCCCACACCCGCACCGCCGACCCCGTCGCCGCCGCGCTCGCACAGAGGGAATAACCCGTGACGAAACGATTCTCCATACGGCGGTTCCGCCTCCCGCGGCTGCGCGGCCTGATGATCCCGCTCCTCGGCACACTCACCACCCTCGCGGTGACCGCCCCCGCTGCGGCCGCCGACGACGGCGACACCGGCAAGTACGCGCCCGGCGGCGTCGGCGACCTCATGCCCTCGCCGCTCACGCCGCCGGGCCAGGGCACCCTCTTCGAGATGTACGAGCCCAGCGTCTACCGGCTGGACAAGCAGCTCAGCGACGACCTCACGGGCGGCGACCTGATCGACAGCGGCCTCCACGAGGTCGCCTCGATGCTCCTGGCCGTTCTCACCATGGTCGGGCGGGCCGCCGTCACCATCACCCAGTGGTGCTTCAACGTCGTTTCCCTGCCCGAGGTCGAACCCCACATCACCCGGGCCATCGAGGCCGCCGCCGAACCGATGGCCGCCATGTTCCTGCCCGCGGCGGTCGCCGTCGGCGCGTTCATTGCCTGGGCCCGCCGCTCGGACTCCAGCGTCCTGGGCCAGCTCGCCTGGGTCGCCGCCTCCGCCGCCATCGCCACCACCTTCCTGACCGCGCCCGCCACCTGGGTCCAAGGCGTCGACACCACCCGCCAGGCCGGGTCCACCGTCGCGATGACCGCCGTCAACGGCGGCCTGTCCGGCGACACCAACCACGCCGTCCCCTTCCGCACACCCACCCCCCAGTGGTCCGGCAACGAGAAGGACGACACCCTCCGCCAGGCCTCCGATTCCGTCTGGCGCACCTACGTGGTCGTGCCCTGGTGCATCGCCGACCTCGGATCCATCGAAGCGTGCAAACGCTGGGGAGCCGAACTCCTCGAACACGGCAGCGACATGGACAGGCGCGAGGACTACCTCGCCGACAAGATGACCAAGGACACCGTCGGACACGACGCGGTCCAGTGGCGGCAGGGCCACAACCCGGCAGGCCGGATCGGTGTCCTCCTCGCCGGCGTCATCACCGCCGTCATCTTCTGCGCCCTCGTCATCGTCCTGGCCGCCACCACCCTCGCCAGCCTCCTCGGAGCCCTGATGCTCCTAATCTGCGGCACCGTCTTCGCCGCCCTGTGGTGCATCCCCGGACGCTGCCGGCAGTGGGGCGTGGGCTGGTTCGAAACCCTCGTCGGACTGATACTCGCGTCGTTCACCGCCACACTGCTCCTCGGCGCCGTCATGGTCACCAACGTCGCCTTCCTCGGCCTGATGGGCACCTTCGGCTGGCTGATGGTTTCCTGCCTCAACATCGCCGCCGTCGCCATGGCGTTCAAACTCAAGGGCGTGCTCGACGGGCTCGTCTCCGCCGGGGGAGCGCAGCTCGCCGGACGCGGCGTCCTCGGCACCATCGCCCGCGTCGCCGAGACCCGCCGCCTGCGCAAGGCCATGAGCGGCTCCTCCGGCCCCGGCGGACGGAGCCTTCCCGGCACCCCGCCGACCGGCGCCCCCGCACCGGACCCCGGCCGCACGCAGGGCGGGACGGCCACCCAGGACAGCGGACCGGGCAACGCCGACCACACCATCCGCGTCCAGCGCACCCGCACCTACCCCCCGCCGCCGCAGCGCCCCGAACTGCCCGCCGGAACCCACGGAGACCACGCGGCCACCCGCCCCGGACTCCCCGGCGGACCCGGCGGACCACCCGGACAGCACCCCGCCGGCGACACCCCGCCCGCCCGCACCGCCAAGGCCGACCTCGCCCGCGAGAAGATGTCCACCGCCACCACGGCCGGGGCAGCCGCGCCCGGCCACCGGCCCTCCATGACCTACCCGGTCCGGCCCGGCGCCCCCGACCCCGGAGGCGTCCCGCACCACCCCCGCCAGGACGGCCCCAAGGTCATCCGGGGCGAGGTCGTCACCGACCCCAACGCCGGAGCCCGGTTCCGCACCTACCCGCCCCCCGCGTCCGCGTCGGGACCCACCCCCGCGACGGGTTCCGCCCCCGCCCTCGTCCCCGCCGCCATCGGCGAGGACACGAGCGGAGGCGAACACCGCCCCGTCCGCCCCCCGGCCGCCCGCACCTCCGCCGCCCTCCCGGGCCAGCCGCCGCCCGCCGCGCCCGCGCAGGGCGCGGCACCGGGCCCGCCTCCGGGCCCCGGCGCGCCGTGATGCGCCCCTGAACTGCCGGAAAAGTCCGCGCCGTTCAGCCCCAGTCCGGCCGTCCCCACAGGACGGCCGGACCCCCGCGGCCGCCCCGCTCTGCCCCGGCCCCCTTCTTCCGCACGGAGCCCGACATGTCCGACGACGACCGTGAGCGTCCCCCTCTCCCGCAGGACGGACCGCCCCCGCACGCCCCCTCTTCCGACTCCCCGGCCGGCCCGTCCGGGCCCTTGCCCGCCGCGCCGCGGACCGCTGCGCAGTGGCGTGAGTTCCTGCGCGGGCAGGAACCGCCCGACCAACTGGCCGACCTGCCCCGCCGCCAGCGCCGCCGCGCCCGCAGGGCCTGGCGCTCGGCCCGCCGCGACCAGCGCGCCCAGTGGGTCAAGACCGAACGGCGCAACGTCCCCACCCCCATCTCCATCCCCCTCGTCGCCCTGCTGCTGGCCGCCCTCGTCGCCGGCTTCGCCTGGCTCAGGCCCGGCGGCGACACCGCCGTCCGTACCGAAACAGCCCCCACCCCAACCCCCACGTCTACCTCTCCCGCTCCCCAGCCCAGCCGCACCAGCACCCCCGCCGCCCCCACCCCGGCACTGTCCACCCCTGCGGCCCGGCCCGACGACGTCGCCCGCGCCTTCGTCACCGGATACACCACCCGCCTGCCGCTCCAGGACGGCGCGCACACCGCCGCCGTCCAGCGCGCCGCCCCGTACGCCTCGCGTCCCCTGACCGACAACCTCAAGCGCCACCCGGACGTCGACTTCGACCAGCTCGTCGCCGCCCAGGCCGTGGAGGCACGGCCCGACAAGGTGACCATCACCCGGCCCACCGCCAAGCAGCGCCCCGCGCCCGACACCCCCGTACGCGTCTACCGGCAGGCCACCGCCCGCATCCAGGTCAAGGGCACCCACACCTACCGCTACACACGCCACCTGACCCTCGAAATCGCGCGCGCCGACACGGGCGAACCCTGGACGGTCACCCGCCTCCTCGGCCTGAAGGAGCGGCCGTGAACGAACGCGACATCGCACACCTCGCCGTCCAGGCCAGCGGGCTCGCCAAGAAGGGCCTGATGCTCAAGGCCTCCGTGATCGGAGGAGTCTGCTTCCTGCTCGCCCTCCTGCTCATGGGCGTCTTCATCCCCGCGCCCGCCAGCGCCGCCGCGACCTGCGAGGACACCGGACCCGGCACCGGGACCGTCCAGCCCGGCCCCGGACCCGGCAGCGGCGGTCCGCCCGCCTCGGGAAGCCTGCGCGCCGAGCAGATAGCCCACGCCAAGACCATCGACAGCGTCGCCGCCCGTCTCAAGCTCCCCGGCCGGGCCACGCTGATCGCGCTCATGACCGCCATGCAGGAATCCACCCTGCGCAACCTCGACTACGGCCACCTCGACTCGCTCGGGCTCTTCCAGCAGCGGCCCTCCATGAACTGGGGCACCCCCGACCAGATCCGCGACCCGAAGTTCGCCGCCGAGTCCTTCTTCCAGGGCCGCGGCGGCAACCCCGGCCTCATCCACATCAGCCGCTGGCAGCTGCGCCCTCCCGGCGAAGTCGCCCAGGCCGTCCAGAAGAGCGCCCACCCCGGCCTGTACGCGGGACACGAGTCCACGATGCGCGCCCTGGCCTCCGACGCGGGCATCGACCTCGGCCGCGCGGGCAGCACCACCGGCACCGGACCGCAGGACCCCTCCGGCGACACTCCGTCCGGGAACGTCCCCAGCCGCTGCCCCCAGCCGCCCGGCCCGGGCGCCGGAACCGGCGGCGGCACCTTCACCGACGGCAAGCAGACCTGGAAGCTGAACAACCCTCGCAGCGTGACCCAGGCGATCGCCTGGGCCCGCTCCCAGTCGGGCGCCTCCTCCACCAAGGACTGGTACCGGCGCTGCCTCGCGTTCGTCGCCATCGTCTACGGATGGAACTACTCCGGCGTCACGTACGCCATCGACCACTACAGCGTCGTACCCGCCGACATGCGCCACGACGGCGACCGCCGGCCCCCGCCCGGCGCCCTCATGTACTGGGACACGAACCAGCGCGCCGGCCACATCGCCGTCTATCTCGGCGACGGGCAGGTCGCGTCCAACGACATCAAGCGCCCCGGATACATCGACATCGTCAACGCCGACGAGTTCGAGAAGAAATGGGGAGCGAAGTACATCGGATGGACCCCTCCCCACTTCCCCCGGGCCGGATGACGAACCGGCCTGCCCCGTCCGCCCCTCGACCGCGAGGGGTGGGCGGGGCCCGGGCTTCGGCCTGCTCAGGACTTCCGGGGATTCCCACGGAGCCGGAGTCTTCGCGTTCGGTCGTGCCGAGCGGTGCACCCGGCCCCGGGGCCTCTTCCACAGGTCCGGCGCATGCCTGACCTCCAGCGCGGGACATGGCCTCAAGTGCCTCTGAAACAAGATCAGTTCATCTGCACAGGCGTGGCTCTCCCAGCGGCCGGGCGTTGTTCCGCCTGCGCGTCCGTCTGCCCGTCCACAGGCACGGGGAGACAGGCCCCGCGTCGCCGAAATCTATCCACAGGCATCTCGGCGCAGGATGTGATCAACACGCGGCGCCACCCGTAGAAGGGGGCTCTCGCCGCTGTGCATTCCTAGCTGAGAGGCGACTCATCTTCATGCGCAACTCCCGTACGCGTCTGCTGAAGCGGATCTCCGCGACGGCCGCTGTCGTTGCTGCGGCCGGACTGTTCGCCGCCCCTGGGGCGACCGCGGCCGAGCAGCCTGCCAAGGAGCCCGCCAAGGCCAGCGTCCCGGACTCGGCACCGGAGCCGCAGACGTCCGAAGCGGTGCCGGAGGGAACCGGTACGGCATCCGACACCGAGCCGAGGGACGGCGACGGCACGGACCCGGTCCCCGACCCCGAGCCGGGAACCGACCCCGACCCCGGCACGGATCCGGGAACCGACCCCGACCCCGGCACGGATCCGGGAACCGACCCCGGCACGGACCCGGATCCGGGAACTGACCCGGGCACGGACCCTGACCCCGACCCCGACCCCGACCCGAAGCCGGACCCGAAGCCGGACCCGAAGCCGGACCCGAAGCCGGACCCGAAGCCGGACCCGGACCCCAAGCCCGATCCCAAGCCCGATCCCAAGCCCGATCCCGGGCAGGGCGGCGACGGCGGTGACGCCGGCGACGGTTCGACCACCAGCCCGAACCCCGGCAACGGGAGCGGCCCGGAGTCCGGCCCGGCGGGCGACACCGGCCCGGACAGCGCTGCGGGCGACGGGGCGCCCAGCCCGACGGCCGCACAGGACGGCGGCGCCCGCGCCGACCAGACCCTGGCCAAGGGCGACACCGTCGAACCGGCGGCCAACGGAACCCTCGCTCACACCGGGGCCTCCGGCGGCAACACCGAACTCGGCCTCCTGGCCGGAGGGCTCCTCGCCGCCGGCCTGACCGCCGTCGGCACCGTCGGCTACACCAACCGACGCACCCCTGCCCCGGCCCGGACGCCGGACAGCGCCGCGTAGCCGCCCCCATCCGAGGCCGGGAGCGGCACCGCCCCCGGAACGAGGCCCGCGAGGGCCGGTGAACCTGCCCCGCCGCCGCGCAGCGGGGCAGCGTACTCACCTGACCTGAACGCACCCTATTTATGGAGGTTTGACAGTGTCTGTGCGTCGTGTGGTGACGCTCTCCGTCACCGCAACAGCCGTCGCTCTGCCCTTGCTCTCCGCTCCGGCGGCGTCAGCCGCTCCCGTCCGCACTGCCGTCGTGAAGGCGGCCCCCGTGTCCATGACGACGGCGTCGTGCGGCCGGATCGGGCCGTGGGCCGTGCACGGAACGTCCGCGGTGAAGATCCGGCAGAAGGCGTCGGCGAAGTCGGCCGCGCTCGGAGTGCTGCACAAGTCGCACAAGTTCACCGTGCACTCGGTGACGAAGGGCAACAACTGGGTCAACGTCACCAACAAGAAGACGAAGGTCCGCGGCTGGGTGTCGGGCCTCTACGTCTTCCGTGACGTTCCCATGTGCCTGAACTGACCAGCGCACCTTGCGGTGGCCCCGGCATCGTCCCGGGGCCACCGCGCCGGCCACCGTCCGCTGCCTCTTCTTCCGGCCGGCGCAGTACACCCGTCTCCGCTCCGGGAGCTCCCGTGACCACTCTGCCGCTGCTCGTCATCGGCTCGGCCCCCCACTCCGACAGCGGGTTCCTGATCCGTCACACCGCTGGCAACCGGCCGGTCGTCCTCCTCGGCGACCGCCTCCCGCCCCGGCACGAATCCTGCGTCACCGGCCACCGGCTCGCCGATCTCGGTGATTCGCGCGCCGTCGCCGCAGCCGCCGACGCCCTGGCCGGGAGCCGGGGCCTGTCCGGAATCCTCGCGTGGGAGGAACGCCATCTGATGGCAGCCGCTCTCCTCGCCGAGCGACGGGGCCTGCCCGGCAACAGCCCGGACGCCGTCGCCGCGATCCGCGACAAGGCCGCCAGCCGCCAGAGGTTCGCCGCAGCCGGGGTTCCCTCCGCCGCTTTCACCTGGGTACACAGCCTGGACGCCGCGGCCTCCGCCGCCGAGCGCATCGGCTACCCGGCCGTCCTCAAGCCCGCCGTCGGCACCGGCGCCGCCGGAGTGGTCCGAACAGACGCCGTCACCGGCCTTCCCCGCGCCTGGACGATCGCCTCGCACGCCGCCTTGCTCCAGGGACCGGACGCGGACGGCGTCCTGTTCGAAGAGTTCCTCGACGGACCCGACGTCTCGGTGGCGACCGTCACCCGGCGGGGCGCCACCACGGCCGTCGCACTCACCCGCACCACCTGCGGCCTCGACCCGTACTTCCTGCCGACCCGGCACACCGTCACCGCCGAGGATCCGCTCCTGGGCGAACTGGCCCCCCTGGCCGCCGCCGCCGTGCGCGCCCTCGGCATCACCGACGGCATCAGCCACGTCGACCTGCGGCTCACGTCCAACGGGCCGCGCGTCATCGACGTCAACGCCCACCCCGGCGACGGCCTCACCATCGAGCTGATCCACCGGGCGACCGGCGTGGACCTGCCCCGGGCCGCCGCCGCCATCGCCTGCGGACAGGCACCCGACCTGCAACCCACCCGGCACCGCACCGCCGCCGCGGGCGTGATCCACCCCCCGGGCGACGGCACCGTGACCCGCCGCGAACTCCTCCCCGGCGACGACACGCACCTCGCCCAGTTCCGGTGGCTGTGCGCGGTCGGCGACCACATCACAAGGACCCCGCCGGGCGACCGGCCGGCCCGTATCCGCGCCGGCCTCGCCATCGTCACCGCCGACACCCCCGACCGGGCCCATCACCACCTGGCCGGCGTCCTCGCCCGCGCCGCCATCGACGTCCGCACCACCGCGCCCCGCTCCGCCTGACCACCGCACACCGCACGAAAGGCAGCCCGGCATGACCCCCGCAGCAGACCGGCTCACCGCCCGGCTCCTCGGCCGCCCACCCGCCCTGGGCGTCTTCCTGCCCGCCGGATTCCCCACCCCCCAGGCCGGCATCCCCCTCCTTCGCGCCTTCGCCGACCAGGGCGCCGGAATCCTGGAGATCGGCGTCCCCCACTCCGACCCCGTCCTCGACGGACCCGAGATAGCCGCAGCCCACGCCCAGGCCCTGCACCACGGCACGAAAATCGCCGACGTACTGGACACCGTCCGGGAACTCGCCGCCACCACACCGGCGTCCATGGTGGTGATGAGCTACTGGAACCCCGTACACCGCTACGGCCCCGAGCGTTTCGCGAAGGACCTCGCCACCGCCGGCACCGCAGGAGCGATGATCGTCGACCTGCCCGTCGAAGAAGCCGGCCCCTGGCTCGCCGCCGCCCGCGCGGCCGGAGTGCACACCCCCCAACTCGTCTCCCGGCGCGCCGACGACACACGCCTCGCACGGGTGTGCGCGGCCTCCTCCGGATGGCTCTACGCCCCCGCGGCCGAGGCGCTCACCGGATACGACGGACGACTCGACATCCCCGCCCTCGGACAGTTCACCCGGCGGCTGCGCCGCGCCAGCTCCGTACCCGTCGTCACGGGCATCGGCGTCTCCAGCCCCGCCAAAGCCGCTGAAGTCAGCTCCCTGGTCAGCGGTGTGGTCATCGGCACCCCCGTGGTCCGCCCTCTGCTGGAGGAGAGGAACCTCCGCGAGGGCATGGACGATGCCGTCGCCCGCGTCACCGCCTTCGCCGCAGCCCTGCGCAACACCGAGCCCAGCCCCGAGAGCCGATGACCAGCACCCCGCCTGCCTCCGCCCGGCGAACCGGCGCCGCCCGCACGGGCTTGAGCCCGTGCGGTCTCCTCGTCCCCATTTTGCTGGCCGCAGCGCTCACCGCCTGCGTCCCCGCACCGGCGCCGGACGCCGCCGCGGACCAGAAGCCGGCACCGGCGGGCACGGCGCGGGCGGCGCTGGCCGAACTGCCGGTGAAGGAGGCCGGTCCGCAGACCGGCTACGACCGGGCCGCCCGATTTGGCTCCGCCTGGCTGGACTCGACGTCCGCACCCGGAGGCAAGAATTCGTGTGACACGCGCAACGATATTCTCATAAGGGATCTTTCGGATGTTCAGTTCCGGGGCGACTCGGAGTGCGTGGTGGCCTCCGGGACGCTGGAGGCGGACCCCTACACCGGCCAGCGCGTCCGTTTCACCCGGGGCCGCGGCACATCCGGCTCCATCGACATTGACCACACCGTCGCCCTCTCGGCGGCATGGCGCACCGGGGCACGGCAGCTGAGCCAGGCCGACCGGGAGGCCCTGGCCAACGACCCCTTGAACTTGACCGCGACCTCCGCCTCCGCGAACCGGCAGAAGGGAGACCAGGACGCTTCGGCCTGGCTCCCCGGCAACACTTCCCATCACTGCGCCTACGTCGCGCGGCAGATCGCGGTGAAGAAGCGCTACCGGCTGTGGGTCACCGGGGCGGAGAAGACCACCATGAACCGCGTCCTGGCCAGCTGTCCGCAGCAGCCGCTGCCCACCGATTCCAGCCCGGGCGTCGCGCTCGCGCGCTGACGCCGCAAGGAGTACCCGTGCGCCCCAACCCCGCACCCCGCAACCGGACCGAACGCCCGCCTCGCCGGCCGCCGGTCAGCCCGCAGCCGGATTTTCACCGCGTGTTCCTCGAACCCCGCTACACCGACCCCCGGGTTCCGCAGTGGTTCGAAGAAGCCCGGGAGGACGATCCGCCCGCCCGCAGGCGCTGACGGCCCAACCGTCCGCGAGCCGGCACCGAAACAGCACCCGCAGCGCCGGCCATTCACGCCCGGCGTGCTCACCGGGACGGAAAGCCGTAGGGCCACCATGTCCTGCGCCGCCGCTGAAGCCGCGCCCAGGCGGCGGCCCGGCCGTGCTGGGCACGGCACCGCTGCCCGGGCAGCCTCCGCGGCGCCCGGATGCCTTCCAGCACCGACCACAGGGGGCGCCCCTCGGCGGCCCACCGCTCCAGCCGTCCCCGGTCGACCAGGTGGACCCCGTACGCCGCGCCCCATTCCAGGGCGGGCCGGCTGAACCGGCCATTGGTGACGACGACGGCGACGTGCGCGCCGTAGACGGGGACCGCGGTGCCGTTCAGCTGCTGCAGAACCTCCACCCCGGTCGCCTTCCCCTCCCAGCCGTCGCGCCGGTGTTTGCACTGGACCACCCAGATACGGCCGTCCGCGTCGACGCCGCGCACGTCGCAGACATCGTCACCCGCGCCGCCGATCCGCTTGGCCTTGAAGCCGTCCCGGAGCATGAGGTCGCGCACCGAGGTCTCGAAGCGCTGGTGATGCAGGCCGTCGATCTCCGGCAGCTCCATCCGCACGCCCCGCCGACGCCGTTCCTCGGCCTTCCTCCGCTGCTCGGCCCGCAGACCCCAGACGGCGAGCAGCATGAGGCCCACCTGCGGCAGAACGGCGTAGATCCCCCAGTTGTCGTTCATCCAGGAGCCGAGCCAGACGAAGAACCCGATGAACGCCGCCCCCGCGGTCAACGCCCCGGCGGCGTACGCGGCGAACTTCAGCTTCTCGTTCCGTTCCATCCGCTCGTCCAGCTCCGCGGTCGCTTCCGTGATCCCGGAGAGTCCCGGCTCCATGGCTTCTTCGCCTAACACCCCCGGCCGGTTCCCCTCGGACGGCTCGCCTGCATCGCGCCTCTGTCGTTCAACCACATGACCACCCGGTCCAGTTGATGTCCACGGCCACTCAGTGGAGCACGCGGCACTGACAATCCGGAGCCCTTCGTCCGAGGACCACCCGCAAGCGCCTGTGCGGGACCGCGTCGCCCGACCGGTCACCGCGCGGAGGCCGTCAGTGGCCGTCTCCGAGATGCTCACGGGCCTTGTCGAGGAACGCCGACCGGGCTGCGGCGGCCTGCCGGGACGGCTCGGCGAGGCGGTTGCCGGAGAACAGCATGTGGTCTCCTTCTTCTTCGGCCAGGGCCGCGTGCTCGCGACGCTGCTCGCCGGTGAGGCCGCGGACCGCCAGCAGTGGGTCGTCGGGGTGGCGTTCGGCGTCGAGAAGGATGTCGGCGTCGGCAGGCAGGTTGGGGTCCGTGCCGGGCTCATGACCCTGGACTCGCAGTTGGCGGAAGAGCTCATCGTTGGCGCGCCCCCACCGCTCGCCTCGGGCAGTCCCTCGCCCTTCGCCTCCGGCAAGCCCCCGACGAACGCGGCCTGAGTGTCCGCCGGGCAGCTGTCCAGGCCCCACTGCACCCATCCCACCCTCGCGCGCATCCTGGACGGGACCGGCTGTGGCCGGCAGACCATCACACGAGCGCCTCACTGCCCCAGGACACCGACCCCAGCGCGTAGGCCGCGGTCGGTGAAGGAGCAGGGCGATCAGGCTCCGCGACGTGACCGGACCGGCGGCGGGTTCGAGCTGCGCGACTTGCGGACAAGGGCCGACTCGGCGCTGGGGGCAGCTGCCCGGGGCCCGGCCCGGGCGGACCCGGTCACTCCGGGCGGTGGTCGGGCCGCGTGAGGCGACCGCCGTCGTGGCTGGGTCGTGGAACCGGCCAGGAGCGCCGGATGCGGGATGCCGATCGGTACATCACCTGTCGCCAGGTCTTCGCGCGGGGAGCGGACAGTGCCCGGCAGTCGGGCGCGCTGTCCCGGAGCCCGGCAGGCCGCGTGGTGTCGGAGCGGACGGGACCGTTCAGAGGTGGGGACGGGACCGTCCGGCGGGGGACTGCGCACAGCCTGACAGGGCCTCCCACTCTCCAGAGCGGCTCAGATGGATTCGGGCGGCGCCGTCGAAGGAGAGGCCGACCTTGATGAGCCGGGCGGCATCGGCGACGCGGGCGGTCATCTCCGATACGTGCACCGCCGTCGTCGGGACGCCGTAACGTGTGTACCGGTCGTCGTGCTCCTCGTCCCAGGTGAACAGGTAGGGCCCGCGGCCCAGCTCGACAGGACAGTGGGTCTCGGGACACGAGTCGTCGGAGCAGTGCTGCCGGTCGAACCACCCGGGATGGCTGGCCCTGGCGTCCACTGTCGCCCTGTCCATGGCCGCGACGTGGGCGACCGCCGTGGCGGGGACCGGGCCGAAGGCGGAGGAGAACAGACCGACCCGGCCTGCCGGATCCACTGCCCACCAATGGAACTGAAGCCCCGCACGGGGATGCGCGAAAGCGCCCGACGCTGTCATGGGATTAAGCCTAGGACGGTCCCCCCGTCGGCCGACCGGGCAGGTCCGCTCCACGACGGGCCCTACCCGGACCGGGGCGCCGGCGGGGAGTGCCAGATTTCGGACATGACGAGGACCGACACCGGCCGTGGGCTGGACCAATTCCGCAGGGACATTCCTTCTATACGCTGACCTTCGCCCAGGGTGTGAATCCCGTGGAGCTGCTGACGAGCGTGGAGCGGACCCCGACATTCTCGCGCTGCGTGACCCCGCCGGCCTGGAGGACGACTTCGGTGACAGCCTGCTCGACGGGGGAAGCCGGTGGTGACGCCCGGGGTCGACGGCGCGCGGGCCTGGGCGCGGGAGCAGGGCGGATCCCACGGGCTGGACGAGCGGGGTCCTGTCCGCGGTCTCGCAGGGGATGGAGGCGGTCGCGCTGCACTCCAACGAGAAGCCGGTGCACTGGTTCACGTACGACGACGAGCGCTGGAGCGGCAGACTGCTTCCTCTGCCCGCGCAGCGCTGATCAAGCCGTGTCATGTGGGGCCGCCGGGCATCCGGCGCACGCGTTCGGCCAGACCGCGCCGCTTGGGACGCTCGACCCTGCGGGGATGACGGGCGAGTCAGGCGGGTGACTGCGCGGGCGAGGCGAAGGACCGGGCAACCGTCCGCGGTGAGGGCGCTCTGCGGATCTGGGCCAGCCGGGAGCGCTGTTCGCCGATGCCCCTGGTTCCCTCCAGCGGGCGCAGGGCCGTCGGCCACACCTCGGTGACGGTCCGGGCGTAGTCCCGACCGGCCAGGACCCAGACCTCCCCGGGGCGGGCGAGTCCCTGTTCGCGGGCCTGTTCGCGGACCTCCTGCGCGGAAACCGCGCCGGGCTGTCCGATCCGCAGCTCGTAGGTGAGGACCGGCTCCTCCAGACTCACCAGCCCGTACAGGGCGGACAGTACGCGGATCGTCGATCCGGTGCCGGCGAGGGCCTCGGCGGCGCGGCGGCAGGCGAGATGGTACGAACCGGGGCGGTAGAGCTCGCCCGCCGGCAGTGCCGTGAAGGGGGGAACCTGTGTCTTCACGGCACTGCACGGGATCACGATCAGCTCAGGCGGCAACGAGGTCCCGCCGCCGGACATGGACGTGATGCGCGCCCCCGGATTCCCTCTCCCGCGGCCGCCCGGCGTTCAGACCAGCAGAGGGGGAGGATTCGTGGAGGACGCCGGGATCGAGCGTGGGCCTGAGCCACCGCGTGTCCGTGTCCGGGAACGCGGAGGGGGTTCGGCCCCGCAGGTCCCGGGGCGGACGCGCGGGAAGGGGGACGGCGTCCGTGCGGGCCGGCGGTGCCGTCCGGATCGGCGCGCCGCAGGCCGCGGATGCCCGCCCGGCCGGTTCGGCACGGTCCGGGCGCCCGCCGGGCGGCGTTCCGGTGCGGGCGGCGAGGACGGTCGGCTGAGGCGCGAGGGGCGGTTCGGCGGGGGCACGGTCCGCGGGGCCGGACAGCTCCAGCAGCTCCTCGACCGTGTCGGGCACGGTGACCGCGTGCGCGGACGGCGCCGCCGGTTCCGCGACGACCGACAGCTCGATGTGCCGCATCCGGTCCAGGTGGGCCCGGACGTCGTCCTCGGGCACCGACCACGGATCGACGCCGCCGGTCTCCTCCCACACCTCGTTCGCCACGGTCGCGGCCTGCTCCCACAGCGGCCGGGACGGGTCGCGGTGCGGAGCGCGCGGCGCTCCGGGAGCCAGGTAGCCGACCAGGGTGTCCAGGGCCTGGGTGCGGAAGTCCTTCGCGCGGATGCGCAGCGTCGTGGGGTCCTCGTACTCCAGGTGACCCGAGAACTGCGCGATCAGTGACCGGCGCCAGGTCCCGAAGGTCCGGGCTGCGCGGGTGGCCATGCGCTCGATCGAGGTGATCACCCGGGTCAGCGCGGCGAGGTAGCGGGCCAGCGCGCGCGGCTTGCCGTGCACGTCCAGGCGCCGGTAGTCCCTCCAGCCGTGGGGCTGGCCGTTGCCCCACTGCTCCTCGTAGACGCTCCAGCGGGGGTTGATCTTGAACGGGGTGGCGGCGTCGACGTCGTAGATCCGGGCGAGTTCCCACGCGATCTTGTGGTGCTGCTCGGCGCGGCGCTTGGAGGAGGCCGGGAAGAACAGCTCCACGTCGAAGCGGTTGGGGCTGGTCTCGTAGGGGCGGGGGATCTCGACATAGGGACGGACGGTCATGCGGGGCGGCCTTCCTGTACGGCGGGAAGCGGCGTCATGCGCAGCTGGGGCATCGGTTCCTTCGGGTGTGGCGACGGGCACGGGAACGGAGGTGTGCCGGCCGGTGGCGGTGCGCGGGCCTGCCGGGCGGGTCGTGGTTCAGACGGCACGGGCGAAGTCCTGTTCTGCGGGGCCGGGGAGGGTCTCAGGCGGGCGGAGCAGCGCGGTGAACCGGGTGAGGCGGTCGCGGTGCCGGGCCAGCTCGGAGAGCACCCGGGTCTCCTGGGCGCGGAGTGCGGCCAGCTCGGCTCGGACCGCGCCCTGCGTGTGGCCGGCGTGGTGCTTGGCTGCGGCGATCCGCAGGGCCTCGCCGTCGGGCCGTGCGGTGTAGTGGAGTGCCAGGGCCCGCAGCGCGGCGGAGAACCGGTTCCGGGACGCCTCCGGCGCGCGCGTCTGCCGGCCGCGGGCGAGCCGTACGAAGGCCGGCAGGGAGGGCGGGCTGGCCGGTGTGATGTCGGCGGCTCCGCGATGGTGCCATCCCCCGCTGATGCGGACGCCGTTCACCCTCGGCTCGTCGCTGCACTCCCGGCAGTCCCACGACGGGCCGGCCGGGCGGCCGTAGGAGATGTAGAGGCCGCGGGGGACCGGTTCGGGGTGGTACCGGTCGGGGCCGACGGTGAACAGGCCGCGCACCCGTGCTCCGGTCACCTCGTACACGACCCGGCCGGGAAGGGTGTTGACCTCCCGCTCCCGCACCGTCAGCACACCCGCCGGCGCTCCGTCGCCGTCGGTGAGAGCGAGCCGGACCGGGGCCGTGGCCGGGGGCTGAACGGCGGGCTGGCGGCGGCGGGCCAGAGCGCTGACCTGGCGGGCGCGCCGGCGGGCGGCCGCACGGGCCGTGCGGATGTCCGCGAGTTCGCTCTCCAACTTCCGGGCCCGGCGTTCCTCGTGGGCGGCGTGGTGTGCCGCACGGTGCCGGGCTGCGGCCAGCAGGAGCGTGTCCCGGTCCGGCCGGCGGTTCCAGTGCCGTACGACGGCCACGATCGCCGCGGTGATGAGGTCGCGGGCGCCGTCGGGGATACGGCGGGTCTCCCCGCACTCGCGCAGGACGACCGCCTCGCAGAGGAAGTGACCGCCGGTGGAGACCGTACGGGGGCTGATGGGGGCGGTTGCGCCGTGGATCCGGGCACCGCGGGCGACCGGCTCGGCGGGACGGGCGGTGTACCGGCCATCGCTTGTACCGTCGCCGAACTGCACGCGGACCCGGTCGGGAACGACCGGACCGTCCGCGGTGACCACTGGGATGACGACGAGGACACCCCGCACATGCGGGCCGCGAACGTCGTACCGGGCACGTCCGTGCTCCGTGACGCTGGTGCGCACGGCCAGGGTCCCGAATCCCGGCAGCGGCACAACGGCGGACGCGGTGGGCGGCATGTCTCGTCTCTCCTCATCTGCGGGGTGGTGCCGGGCGCGGCGGTCAGCCGCCGCGCCCGGCAACGGGGTTCAGAGCGTGATGCGCAAGTGCTCCAGGTAGTTCGGCTCGACCTCGTCGGCGAGGTCGTCCAGGTATGCCTCGGCCTCCGTCCCGGCCAAGGTCAGCGCCCCGGTCTCGGTACGGCCGCCGTAGTGGAGCACGGGAGCGGTCAGGGACCAGACCGGCTTGTGCTCCGAGCGGTAGAGAAGGGTCACGGCGTCCGGGAGAGGCGTCACGGCGGTGGCGACCTGCTTGCGCAGCTCCTCGCGCAGGGCTTCCCACAGTTCGTCGGGGGCGGGATAGACGCCCGGCCGGTCGTCGGAGACGGGCGCGCCCGCCCGGTCGTGGCCGCACCCGTGGCACAGGTCGGCAGCGCGCGGGTTGTCGCCCTTGCGGCATACGGTGTTGCGGCACTGCCAGAGCAGACCGGCCGCGCGGGCGGCCTCCTCGACCACCGCCCTGCGGGAGTCGTCGAAGGCACCGAGGAGCGCGTCGAGTTCGGAGGTGGCGGTCACGGGGCCTCCCGGCTAGCCGTCATGGCGGTCGAGGTGCTCGGCGACCGAGCACAGCTGATCGATCTGGGTGGTGGAGAGAATCCCGGCCGGGTCGCCGCAGGTGCCGTACAGCTCGACGGCCGACCGGACGACGCCGCGCAGACCGAGCGGGCCGAGAAGGTCAAGGAGATCGTCGATCGGGCACGTCCGGCACGCCGGGGCGTCGCACACCGGGCGGGCGGGCCCGGACAGCCCCCGCACGCACCCGGTGCCGTGGTGCACGTCGTCGCGGGTGCGCAGGGTGTTGGACCGTCGGAGAAGGAAGCGGGCAGCCTGGCCCGCGACGCGGCCGACGGCGGCCACCGGGCGGGGATTCACGCGCCCTCCCCGTCCGGGGAGAGGGGCGCGGGCAGGGAGCCCAGAAGCGGGGTGACGAACGTGCGGGCGACGTCGAGGGCGGGCCTGCGCCAGAACGGTGAGCGGGTGATGAACGTCCACAGGTCCGCGTCGACGGGGATGGCCTGCTGGCCCTCGTAGCCGGGCAGGGTGCCGGGCGCGTGGGCTCCGGTGATGTCGACGTGCGCGCCGTCGGGCCGCACCGCGACGACGTGCTCCATCTGGCAGCCGCAAACGCCGTCGGCGACCTCGGACGTGCTGCACATGTCCGCTTCCGGGTTGCAGTCGTCGCTGATGAGCAGGGCCATCGGCCAGCCGGTCCGGTCGGCGAGGGCGCGGGCCAGAGCGTGGCACTGCCCGTGCAGGAAAGCGTCGCGGGCCGATTCGTCGATCCGGCCGGTCGTCACGGTGAAGGTGTCGCCATCACGGCCGGTGACGCTGACGTTCTGACCGTCGGGAAGTTCGAGGCACCCGGTGAGCGTGGACATGGCCGTCTCCAGCCAGTCGCGGACCTCCCGCGCGAGATCCGCCTCGCGCTGGCTGAACGCGTCGTCCTGGTCCGGTTCCACATCGCCGTCCGCGTCCAGGTACCGGTCGAGTGCGGCCTTGTGCCGGTCGGACATCGCCCGGTACTCGTGCACCAGGGCGTGAAGCGGGTGTGCGTGGTCGAGCATCTGGGGCATACATGACTTTCGGTCGTCGCGGAGCCGGGCCCGGCGCAGGCCAGAGCTGCACCGGGGCCGGGGAAGAGGAAGCGGGCGCGGGGAAATCGGTGCGGCAGGAGGCCGCACGGTCGCGCCGTGAGGAGGGGAAGTGACGTCGTCAGATGGTGAACACGGGGCGCGCTAGCGCGTGGGGCGGGACTCGTTGCCCCGCTCGCGGATGTGTGCGCCCAGGGTGGTGCCGGTTCCGTCGGGCAGGAGCAGCGGATGGCCCTCCGCCTGCCGCAGCCGCACCCGGTTCATCAGATCGGCGAGTTCATCGAAGGCGAGACCGGGCTGGCACGCTTCCTGGACGAGATCGGTCGCGGGAGTGATCGGCTTGCCCTGCTCCAGCCAGGCCCTGATCCGGGAACCGAACGCCGCTCCGGGCAGGTGCTCCACCGCGCCGGACAGTTCGGCGGCGGGGGCCTTGACCACCACCAGGTTGTGGGCCTGGTCCATCGTGGCGACGATGTCGAACTCGTACTCCATGCCGGTGGGGCCCACGGGTCCGAGCCCGATGACGCGCCGGACCTGATGGCCGTGCTCGTCCGCCTCGGCGACGTAGTCGAGCCGGTCGCGCACCGTGGCGATGACGTGGCCGGGATAGCCGAGCAGCGCGTCGATCATCCGGCGTTCCAGGGGGCGGACTTCCTTCCACCCGCCCCAGTTCCCGCCCCCCGAACCGCGCTTGGCAGCCTGGTCGACCTGCTCCAGCACACCGCCGGGGCCGCCCCAGAACGGGGACAGCGAGGCGATGACGACAGTGTCGAATCCCTGATCCGCGCAGTGCGCGAGCGCGGTGATCAGCGTGCCCGGCGAGAAGTACGTCAGCGGCGGGCAGGCGGCGAAGTCGAAAACATTCGCGTAGGCGCTCACCTTCCCGCGCTGGGTGTCGATGACCGCGACCCGCTCCCCGATGGCCGATGCCAGGGCGAGCGAGGTGTACGTCGTGCCTGAGCCGGGAGGCCCGTCCAGCACGATCCGCGCCCGGCGCTGCTCCCGCTCGGCGGGAGTGAACCGGTAGCGGTCGCTGCGGCTAAGCTGGTCGGCGGAAGTATCGGGCTGCGGCGGATGGGTAAGAGCGTCCGTCAAGCGTTCCTCCGGGAATCACTCGGTATTCCAGCGAGTCCCGGTACCGGCGTAGAGATGTCCAGTCGCGAAACCGGTACCGGGACTTTCCTTTGACTCTTAAAACTATATCATTCCTTCGTCGTTCCCGCAGCTCAGAACAGGTCTTTGATGTCCTTGTTCTTGAGCATTTTGTTCGCCGTGGGGACCCACCAGAAGATGCGGTCGATCTCGTCGGTTCCGTCCGGGGGCACGATGCCGGCGACCTCGCGGTACTTGGCCATCTCGACCGTCGCGTTGTTGACGCCCATCTTCTGCGCCAGGTGGTTGATGTAAACGCGCCGGCGCTTCGAGGCGGGGTCGACGGTGGGGGCCACCGGTAGCCACCGGCCGCGCCCCTTGTCGCGGATCTCCTCCACCAGCTTGCCCTGGGCGTCGAGGTAGCCGAGCGCCTTGCCCAGGGCCAGGACCACCTCGACCGGGTACCGCGGCCGCTGGCCGTTGAGCTGCTCCTCGTCGAGATCCACACCCATGGCCTCGGCGACCGCGCGCAGCACCGGCTTGGCCGCCGGCGCCTTACCGCCCATGGCCTTCTGGATCTGGTGCTTGTGCCACTTCTGGGCGGTGCTGCGCGAGCCGAGTTCGAACGCCCGGGAGATTTCGCTCAGGCTGAGCGGCTCCTTGCGCTTGGTCAGGTCTAGGGGTTCCTGGCTGGTCACAATCACAATCCTGCCTCTTAAGACTTTCGATTGTGCCGAGGATACGGCATCGGTGGTCATGCTTCGGTCCCTTCCGGGTCCGGCGTGCGGCACCGGCGGGAAGCGGACTCCACCGCGCCTGCCTCCGCTCGGCCGCCGCGGTGCGCGGACCGAACCGGCTGCAGTGACCGCCCTCATCCCCGCTCCGCCGCGGCCGTACAGCGGTCGAGCTCCGCCTGGGCCGCAATCAGCGCCGCGTCGATCGCCGCGGCGTCGATCCGCCCGCTCATCTCCGTCGTGTCGATCGCCCTGAGCGCCGAGGCGATGGCCGGCTCCACAAGGGCGTAGGCCCGCAGCAGGCGCCACGCGCCCACCAGCTCGGCGGCGCGCCGGGCCCGGCCGGCGCGATCCCCGGCGCCGTCGTTCTCGCTCATCTCCCGCGCTCCTCGTCGCGGGAATGCGCCACCTCATCGCGAAACCGTCTCCCGGGCCGAGGCCCAGGAGACGGGCAGAGGTGCGCTTCACTCTCCGTATGCATCTTAAAACTCTACTTCGAGCCGAGGGAGGGTGCAAGCCTTAAGGGGCAAGGGCCCGCCGGTCGCCGTGCCCGGCCATAGGCGCCGGGGCCCGCGGAAGCCTTTTGGCCGCTGGCCCGGGATGGGGATGAGGTCCCGGCGGCCGTCAGGCGGCCCGCCTGTATCCGGTGCCACCAGCGCCCAGAGGCGTGGCGCCGACGGAGCCTGATTGCCGGACCCCGTCCGCCCCGGGCGCCGCAAGGGCGTCGGCACGCACGGCGGAACGGTCTGGGGGCCGGTGGGGCGCGCGCACGTGGCACTGCTCGCACCGCACGGTCCGCACCCCCCGCGCCCACGAGAACCGCGGGCGGCGGGTCAGGCGGGCGCAGACGGCGCAGCTGTACCAGCCCAGCTCATTGAGGCCCGCCTCGGTCACGACGAACCGCGGCGTCCGAGAGGAACGGTCCACGGCCGCGAAGCCCCGCCCGACGAGCGAGTCCAGCACCCTGACCGTGTTGGAGACGCTCGTGATCCGCCAGTCGCACTCCGGGCTCCAGGAGCCGGAGTTGAGGCGGGCGAGACGGTCGAGGGCGTGACGCTGCTGAATTCCGAGCGGGCGGGACAAGGGGCCTCTCCAGGGTGGGCGGGTACGGGGTGCGGGAGATCCTCAGCGCGTGCTGGCCGGTCCTCCCCCGTGGTCGGCGCAGCACGCCTCGGCCTGCGCGTACCACTCGGCCCGGTCCAGGGCCCGGTCCCAGTCCAGGTCGTGGTGGGCGGACCACAGGATCAGGTCGGCAACGAGGTCGGCCAGGGAGGTGGGGAGGTCCGGCTCTCCGCCGCGCTCCCGCTGGTAGTGGTTGACGGCGGTCTGGCCGCGAAGTGCTGCGGTCAAGGTGGATGTCTCCTTCTGCGGAGGGACACCGGGCCGGTGCGGACCCGGCGAACTCGCGGATCAGGGTGGGGGTCCGGAGTGTCGGGTGAACGGTGGGCGGAGAACTTTATGACTCTTAAGAGTCTACGTAAGGGGCAGGGTGAAGGCAAGTCTTAAGAGTCATGAAGGGTCTGCTCGATCATGCCTCTGGTGTAGAGTCTTAAGGGTCACTATTTGAATGGAGGGCCATGCCGGTCATCACTCTGAAGTTCGCACCCCGGGACCGCGTCCAGCGGCCCGGCGCCACCGGCCCTGAGCTCGGAACGGTCCGCACCACCACGTGGGAATCGACGGACGGCCAGGGCCGCTACTACATCCAGTGGGACGGACTCGGACACGCCCGCCCCTACACCGACGAGAAGTGCGAGGCGCAGGGCATCTCGCTGGCCACTCCTCCCGATGTCCCCGGACCCGGGACGCCGGACAGCCCGGGCTGTCCTCCCCGCCTCCTGGCCCCCAGCCGCCGTCCCCCACGGACTGAATCACCGGGGGTGCCGTCCGCCGCCGACGCCACCCCCATCCCGTCCCGAGTGCGGGCCAACCGCTCCGCCCCGGACCCGGACGCCGTACTGATCCACGAACGGCAGTCGCCGTCAGCACCCCGGGACTGACCGGCGAGGTGGCCCCCGCTCCTGCCGGGCCCCGAACGCGCCCAGCCGGGCCGGCAGCGTCGGCCCTGGGGTTCCTGATCCGGCCACTCGATCAGATGACCTTCGCCGAACCGTCTTCCCGAAGCCGAGCGATCCGGAAGGATTCGCAGAGTGAGCGCTTCCGGTGAACCGACATCGACAGTCCTGCTGTTCACCCGCTGGGGCAACGAGTGGAAGGTCTGGTGTGCGCAACCCGCGCGAGACCGTCCGTATGTCCCCAGCACTCGCTGCGAAGACGGCGAGACCACCGCGGAAGCCGTGCTGAGGGCGGCCGAGGAGCACGGTCACCGCGCCCGCCTGCTGCCCCGGCCCTCGCCGACCGGCAACCGGCGTACCGCCGCCGACGAGCTGTGGGAGTTGACCGCCCCGCTCGCACCCGGCAGCAGCCCGGCCGACCCGGACCACCGTGAACACGTCTTCGCCAGCGTCGTGGACAGGCCATTCGCCCAGACCGGACACCCGGGCCGATGGCTGTCCTCCAACGAACTGGACGCCTCCGGTTTGCCGGAGCGCATCCGCGCCCTGGCACGCGCCGTGTTCGGCGGCGTCGAGGACGCTGTTCGACTGCCGAGTCCACCGCGGAGGCACGCGAACCTGCGCAGGGCACTCCTCGATCGCCAGGACCGCGACCAAGCCGTGCGGCTCACCCCCGAAGGCGACCGGACGCAGGGGTTCTACGATCGGTGGGGGGCCGTCGACCAGGACAACACTGGCTGGTTGCAGGACGTGATCGCCGAGCACGGCTGGCCCGGCCGGGCCCTCGTCGCAGAAGACGGCGCCACCGCAGCATGGCTCCTCGCTCAGCACGCAGACCGGATGCCTGAGTTCCAGGCCGACTGCCTCGATCTGCTCGCCCGGGCCGTCACCGCCGGGGACGCCGATGTCCGGCACGCGGCCCTGCTGGAGGACCGAGTCCGCATCCACCAGGGGCTGCCCCAGGTGTTCGGCACACAACTCGCCGGACAGGACGACGGCAAGCTGAAGCCGTTCCCGATGATCGACCCCCCGGGTGTCGGAGAACGCCGGGCCGCGTGGGGGTTCGAACCGCTCGACGACTACATCCGGTCCGTCTCCGCACACCAGTGACCAGGACCGCGAACCCCGCAACGGCGAAGGAGAGAGAAGACCATGGGGCATCAGGACCGGTGCGGCCGTCCGCTGAAGACCCCGGGCAAGCAGTGCCGCTCGTCACCGCTTCCCGGCCTGGGCGGATGTCTGCTGCACCTGTCCGACGACGACTGGCAGGCGCTGTACGACAACCCCAGGATCTCCTTCGTGCAGACCTACGGGTGCGTCATCCCAAGCCCCCAAAGCCACGCCGAAGACGTCAGAAGGGAAGCCCGGCCGCCCGCCTGCCACTCCTGGGAGTACCCGCGCATCGGGCCCCCACCCGGTGCAGACCCTCTGCACGCGCTCGTGGACTGGCACAACGGCCGCTGCGCGAGCTGCGGCCACGGCTGCTACAGCCACCACTCGGACTCGGATCCGGACCTGTATCTCGACCACAGCCACGAATCGGGCCTGGTGCGGGGCCTGTTGTGCGGGGTGTGCAACCGGGCCGAAGGGCTCGCACCACCCCGGCACCCCCGCTGGCTCCGCTACCGGACCCTGCCGCCCGCCGTGATCATCGGCATCACGGTGACCTACCGAGCCCCGGCACAGCGCGCGGCCAAGGAACTCCTGCGCCGGGCACAGGAAAGCGCCCTCGCCGCGCCCCGAGGCACCATGACTCCTTCGGATTCGCCGAACCGCCGGGTGCCGGCACCGTCGTCCTGGCAGGCTGGTCCGCGACCGGCAGCGCGAGAGTGAGGCACCCGCATGACCACCCAACCCCCCTCGCGCCCAGACGACCCGGCCGTGCTGGACCGGGTCCTGGAGCCCTTCTCCGGAACCTCGCTGCTGACCCTGCTGCGCGCCGCCCTCGACTCCCCGGCCTGTGCCCGCTTCCACGACCACCTCCTCCTGGCCTGGACCCGCGCCCTGTCCGCCGTCGGCCGGGAGGGCCGGACCGCGAGGGCCGGTGATCTGCCCGCCATCCTGTCCGCCGCCCTGCACTCCGCGGAGCGGGGGGTCACCACGGAGCGGGAGCCGAACAACCCCGCCGCCCGGGTGCGGTTCACCGTCGACGGCCACCGGCCCCTGGTACACCCCGGTGACCTCGACCACCCGCTCGTCGTCCTGCGCAGCCTGCGGGAGACCGCGGCCGCCGTCGACGAGCACCTCACGGCGGTGCGCGGGTTCGGCATCGCGGACGTCCTCGACCTGGCGCTCCGGCACACCGACCACGTCGTCACGCACCTCGCCCCCACCTGGCCCGGGGAGACCGAACCTCCGCTGGACCCGGCCGAGGTCACCGTGACCGACGACCAAGTCACGGCCGCCGCCTCGCTGGGGAGCGGTCACCTCACCATCGGCCGGGCCCACGGGCCGGACCGGTCGGGCGTCGCGCTCGCCCACCTCACCCGCGATCTCGCCGACCTGCCGCTCGTCCACGAGCCCGGCCGCCCGCTGCTCGGGCCGGTTCTGCTCGTCACCGCCGACGGTCACCGTGTCCCGGTCCCCGGGTCGACCGCATTGGAGGCGGCGTGCGCCGCGACCGGCGGACTCCTGGCGGCCCACCCGCTGCCGCCCGCAGTCCGGGAACGGCTGCACCGCACCACCATCGCCCGCGTCGCCCGCCTCCTCGGCCTCCCGCAGGCGCCCGATGCCATGGGGGAGGTGTGCCGGATCAGCTCACCACCGCTCCGGCTGGAGATCGCGGTCGTCGCCACCCCCGGCGGCGATCTGCCCGCTCTGGTGGAGAAGGCGCGCGCCGAGCTGGCGGACAGCCCGCCCGGCACCGGCCGGCTCGTCGTCTACGGCGGGCCTGCCCTCCTCGGCCCCGAGATCGTCACCGACACCCTCATGGTCCACGCCGAGGAGCTCGCCGAGATCCTCAGCGCCGCGGGCGGCGACCTGACGCTGCTGGCGCTGTGGGCCCTGGAGGTCACCGGCCACCCCGGGGCCGACGCCGTCGCGTACACGGATGTCCTGGACGCCTGGACCGTCTGGCACCAGCGTGGGTTCCTTCTGCCGCCCGGGCCCCCGGGCGAGGGGGTGGCCGTCGTCGGGCCGTGCGGATGGGACGTCTCCTGGGAACGAGCCACGCTGTGGGCACCGGTGGACGACCTGCTGGACGCGGCCGGCCTCGCCCCGGCGATCGACTGGCCCTACGGCCGGCTCACCGAGGCGCCCGTCGGCTCCGGGCAGTGGGCCGACCTCACCGGCACCCAGGACGGACAGCGCATCCGGGTGTGCGCCGCGACCCGGCCCGCGCTCGTCATCGTCGCCCGGGTCAATCCCGACCGGAAGGCGCTGCTGGACGAGGCCGGGTTCGCCGGCCTGGCCGACGGCATCCGCGGAACCCTCGCCGGACACCCGCACCCCGCCGGACACGCGACCCTTCCCGCCGACCGGCCCCTCGTGCTGCGCCTCACCGAGACCACCACTGCCCACCAGCCACCGGCCGACGCCCCACCCGGCGCCCTGCCGGTGATGATCACGATGGACGAGGAACGGGCCCGCATCGACCTCGTCCTCGGCCCCGACCTCCTCACCACGCCGCCGCAGGAGCTGCACCGCGCCCTCGGCCTGGTCCTCCACCACACCCTCGACCGCATCCGCACCGCCCCCGGTGCGACCGCCGAGGAATTCGCCACCGCCTGGAACACCGCCACCCCTGTCCTGGCCTGGTACGCCACTGACCCCCACACCCCTCCCCCCGCCGGCACCGTTCCGTTCTTTCCCAGCGACACACCGCACATCCGCGCCCGCGCCCTGCGCGTGGCCGCCGACGCCGTACGGACTGCCGACGTCCCCACCGGCACCTTCACCGACCGGGACGCCCTGCGCCCCAACGGCCCCGCCCAGCAGCTCCTCCACGCGCTGGAGGGGGCGCTCGCCGACCAACTCCGCGACCACCATCCCGATCTGCTGCCCGTCCTGGTCCGCCACCTGGACGCCGCCCTCGCCTCCCGCGACCACGGCCGACGGGAGACGGCGACCGGCCTCGCCCGCACCGGCACCGACGACTGGGCCGACGAAGCCCTCACCCGCGAGCACGACGGCGCCCACCTCACCGTTCCGCTGCAACTGCTGATCCAGCAGGCCCTCATCACGGCACCCACCGGCACCCGCCCCGCCGACCTGATCGCCCTCGCCGACCTCACCGCCCTGGCCGAACTTCTCCTGAGCACCGCCCTGGTCGCCGTCCCCGCGAGCCGGCGCCTGCACGGCGCGACCCTCACCGTCGAGCCCACCGGCCTGTTCACCCTCCACGACACCACCCCACCAACCACCCCCGCGGTCGGGAGCGGGCCGCTGCCCGCCGGGTTCGACACCGCGGCGTACCGCCGCGCCCGGGAAGAAGCGTGGCTCGACCACGCCCGCACCATGGAGCCGCGACACCTGGAACCGGAGGAACTGTTCACCGCCCGCGCGCAGGGCCGTATCGCGCTCGGCTTCACCCCCCTCGACCCGCCCACGGGCAGTACCCTCGCCCAAGCCGACCGGGAACTCCACGCGGCGTGGGACTGCGGGCTCGACGCCCTGGCCGCCGTCCTCGCCACCGCCGCCGACTGGCCCACCCCCACCGACCGCGTCGCCATCACCTCCCGAGACGACCTCGCCCGCGAGGCCGCCGCATGGTCGGCACTGCCCGAACCCCAGATCCGCGCCGCCGTCGACCGCCTCGTCCTCCACCCCGGCAACGCCACCAGCACACACCCCTACCCCTACACGGAAGTCGAACGCCGCACCCGGCCCACCACCCACCCCCTGATCAGCCACGGCGACGACCTCCTGATCGCGCCCTGGCTCATCCACACCGCCCGGCAGCTCTACGCCACCTCCCTCGCCGACGGACGCCTGCCCCGCCCCGACACCCCGAAGAAGGCCACCGACCTGCTGGACCGCCACCGCCAGCAGCACAACAACCGGCTGGAGACCGACCTTGCGCAGGCCGCCGCCGACGCGGGGCTGCCCCACCGGGCCAACTTCAAGGAGAAACCCGCCGCAGCCGCAGGCATCCCCGGCCTGACCGGCGAGATCGACCTCCTCGCCGTCGACCCCGCCCGCGGACGGCTGTGGGTGGTCGAGGCGAAGAACCCGCACCGCACCATCGGTGTCCACCACACCGCGCAGCACCTGGACCGCTTCACCGCCCACCGCAAGAAACTCCTGGCCAAGGCCCGCACCATCGCCGAACATGCCGAGGCCGCGGCACGGGTGTGCGGGGCGGAGCCCGACCGGGAGTGGACAGTGATCCCCCTCTTCGTCACCCCGGGTACCGACCCGGCCGCCTTCACCGCGGACCCGGGCGTCCCCTTCACCTCCCTGATCCATCTCCCCTTCCTGTTGGCCCAGGTTGCCGACCCGGTCCCCGGCTGGAACCGGCCCACCGGCCCGTGACTTGTGTTTCCGCCCCACGTCCCGTCGAGCGGTCCTCTTCAACCGGGCGCGCACGCCGGTGAGCGCTCGTGGCGGGGCGAGGCCGTGCCCTCGGGGAGCTGGCGGCGAAGCGGATCCGGGTTGAGACGGCGCTCTGGTGATCACGTCCGTACCCTGTGGCCGGAGGCGGCTCGTCATGGTGTCCGGGGACGGATGCGGCGGGCCGAGGAGACACAGGCGTTCGCTGAACGTGGCCGGGTTCTGGGAGAGGTTGGCCCGCAGCAGTTGCTGTCCCGGATGAAGGGTGTTCCAGGCGGCGGTGCCTCCGTGGACGACGGTCGGGTTGAGGACCAGGCCCTGGCCCGCGCTTGGTCCGGATCCGGGTGCCCGGTTCAGGCGGCGAGGATGGTGCGGGCGCGTTCGGCGAAGTCGCGGGCGGCGGTGAGGGGGGAGGGGGTGAGGCGGTCGGCGATGGTGAGGAGGGGGGTGGTGGTGCGGTGGGAGCTGATGGTTTCGGTGAGGTCGAGGGCGGTGTTCGCGGTGGCGGTGGCGTGGTCGATGTGGCCCTGGGCGAGCTGGGCTTCGGCCTGGCGGGTGAGGTAGAGCGCGCGGTCGCGGACGGCATCGGATGCGAACAGGGATGTCGCCCGGCCGAAGAGGCGTTCGGCCTGTTGGTGTTCGCCGAGGTCGCGGTGGCTGGATGCGCGGGCGCTGAGGATCTCGGCGCGGTCGAACCAGTAGGACCAGTCCGGTCCCGTCTCGCCACGTTCGTCGGCTTGGGCGAAGAGGGTTTCCGCGCGGTCGAAGTCGGCCCAGCAGCGTCCGTCGCCGAGGTGGGCGCGGGCGCGGCCACGGCGGGTGAGGACGAGGGCTTCGACGCGGGGGGTGGCGGTTCCGCGGACGGCCGCGAGGGCGGTGGTGGCCATGGTCTCGGCGTCCTGGAGGCGGCCGGTGTTGTAGGCGCTGACGGTCCAGAAGGCGAGCGCGTTGGCGCCGAGCGCGGTGTCACCGGCGGCGTGGGCGGTGCGCAGGGCGGTGTCGAAGGCGCGGTCGGCGCAGGCGCCGTGGATGTCGAAGGCGGCGGCGGCGTGCTGGCGGGCGAGGTCGGAGGCGGCGGCGTAGAGGCGGGCGCCCTGTTCGGCGGTGTAGGTGCGGGTGCGGATGAGTCCGCGGACGAGGGCCAGGGCCGAGGCGGCTTCGGTCAGGACTGCGCCGCCGCCGTCGGTGTCGTCCATGCGGCGCAGCATCCGGACCCGGTCCTCGACGCGGGTGACGGCGGCGTCCCCGATGCGGCGTCCGGTGGTGAGCTGGCCGGCGGCGACGGGGTCGGCGGTGATCCAGGCGAGCAGGGATGCGGTGAGGGTGGAGCCGGCGATGAGGACGAGGTCTCTGCGTGTGGTGTCCACGGCACTCCCAGGTGCGGCGAGTTCGGTGAGCGACTGGGCTGCGCCGGGAAGCGTCCACGACCGGGGGGCGGGCCGTTGGGCGGGATCCTCGGACAGCCACTGGGGCCATGGTCGCTCATGCACGGCTGCCCGTGGAATACCGAGCAGATCGGCGATGAGGAACTGGGTGGGGAGGTCCGGGGACCGGTTGTTCTCCCAGTGGCTGACCCCGTCGCGGCCGGTGCGCAGCGAGCGCCCGCGGGCGAGGCTGAGGGCGCACAGGCGGCGGGCGAGTTCGGTCTGGGTCCACCCGCGGGCGTCCCGGGCACGGGTCAGGAGGTAGCCGCGGGGCTGGGGTAACCGGTTGCGGTGTCGGGGTCGCGGCATCGGTGCCCCCTGCTTCTCGGCGTGCGGTCTCTCGTGGTCACCCAGGACCGTAGCGCGCCGGTGGGGGTGGGGAAGCGGGTTTCGGATGTTGCTCGTTGTTGCTCGGGCACGCAACAGGGAGCAACAGGGCGGGTACTGGCCGTCGTCGCCAGGGGCGGGCAGCGTGGTGTGCCCCGCCCCCTTGTGGTGCGGCCCGGGAGAACGGGCTGCCGTCGCCGCCGGCTGTGCCGCGGCCCCGGGGGGCGGGATTTCGTCCACACGCGTCTTCCTGGGGGTTGACCATGCATGTCGATGTGGCTGTCGCGGGTGCCGGGCCTGCCGGTATCGCCTGTGCCCGCACGCTGGTGAACGAACGGCCCGGTCTGAAGGTCCTGCTGCTGGAGGCGGGCCGCGTCTACCGGAGGCGGCCGTGCCCGGTGGACCGCGGGTTCCACTGCACGGGCTGCGCCGGAGTGTGCAACGTGATCAGCGGATTCGGCGGGAGCATGCACTACGGGGACGGGGCGAAACTCAGCCAGCTCCCCTCCGGGCGCCGGCTCACCGGCCACCTCGGCGGCCTGCGCGCCGACGAGCTGTGCCAGGAGGCGTACGGGTGGCTCACCGCGCCGCTCGCGGTGCCGCCGGTGCTGGTCGGGCAGGCCGTCTCCCCGCAGGCGGTGGCCGCGTTCGCCGCGGACAGGCTCGCGATCCGCGAGTACCCCGTCGCCGTGCTGTCCGAGAGCGACCTGCGCACCGTGATCGAGGCCCTCCACGCCGAACTCGACGGCCGGGTGATCCTGTGGCACGGCAGCGAACTCACCGGGGCGGAACCGGATCCGGCGGGGCTGCGGCTGACGGTCCGCAACATCGCCGGGGCCCGGCAGGTGACCGCCGGACACCTGGTTCTGGCGACCGGGCGCCGCGGCGTCACCTCCACCACCCGCCTCCTCGAAACGCTCGGCGTCCCCTGCGAGCCGCCGGACATCTCGGTCGGGATCCGGCTGGAGATGCCCGCCCCGCTGCTGGCCGCCATTGGCGACGAGCACCCCGACGTCAAGGTCACCCAGCACCTCGGCCCGCAGAAGGTCAAGACGTTCTGCTTCTGCGGCGGCCCGAACGGCGGGCGGATCAAGTTCACCCACTACCACGACGCGTTCGGGCCCGGCGGGCCGGTGATCACCCTCGACGGCCACGAGACCCTCGAACGCCACCCGGCCGGCGGCCGGGACCTCGCGGCGAACTTCGGCCTCCTGTGCCAGGCCACCGGCCGCGGCACCCGCGCGCAGGCGAGGGAGTCCTTCCTGGCCGGGTACCGCGCGCTCAGCGGCGGACGGCCCCTCGTCCAGAGCCTGCGCGCCTTCCTCACCCGCACCGACGACCCCGCGCCCTGGGAGGAGACCCGTAACCGTCTGCCGTTCGACCCGTCCGTCGCCGACCTGACCGCGGGCCGGGTCGACCTCCTGTTCACCGACGCCGAGCACACCGCGCTCGCCACCGGCTTCCAGCGGCTCATGGACTCCATCCTCCGCCACACCGGAACCGTGCTGCCCGGTGCCGGGCTCGACGACATCCTCGTCGTCGGGCCCGAACTGGAGTCCCTGTGGGCCACCCCGCCGCTCGACGCCGGCTTCCGCGTCCCCGGCGGCCTGCCCCTCTACGTCACCGGGGACGCCGCCGGCATCGCCCAGGGCATCGTCCAGGCCGCCATGACCGGCATCGCCGCCGCCACCGCCATCACCCACACCGCCGTCGGGCTCGCCGGAGCTGGCCGGTGACCCCCGCCCGCACCGGCCTGGACGCCCTGTACCCGGACGGCGCCTGGGACCTGCCCGTCAGCCCCTCCCTGCCCGCACCCCGCCGCGCCGCCCCGCCCCCCGAACTCCACAACACCACCGGCTACAAGAAGCACTACGGGCCGAACATCCTCGCCGACTACCCGCTCGCCGACGGAGACCGCCTCGCCGTCATCGACAAAGCCTTCCCCCACGCCCTGCACGACCTCATGCTCCTGGCCGCCCGCGACGACCAGCTCCGCACCCACGTCGCCGACACCCCCGACCCCGTCCTCGCCGCCCTCCTCACCGGCGCCCGCACGTTCGCCGACTTCCTCTCCACCCCCGCGGTCCTGCGCGCCTTCGGCCTCGACGGCGCCCGCGCCATGATCGCCTGGAACCACGACCAGACCCTCGACCGCGACAACGGCCAGTGGTGGGACAAACGCCTCCACCTCCACCTCAACTGCTGGCCCCGCGCCCTCCACCACACCGCCACCCCCATCCCCCTGCGGCAGGTCGCCGACCCCGGGGCCCGCCGCTCCCTGATCGACCCCGTCGCCTACCTCGCCCACCGGATCCTCACCGACGCCCTCCACCACCACGGTGCCCTACCGGACTCGGATCTCACCGTCCTCGGCTCCGACCCGGCCCGCGACGCCCGCGAACTCCTGCCCGCCGGACTGAAGATCCGCCTCCCCGGCTGGCCGTACGTCACCACCCCCGGCTTCCGCGCCCTCCTGCGGACCCTGCACACCACCGCCGAGACCGCCTACCGGCAGATCCGGGCCTGCTTCACCGGCACCCCCGCCCTCACCCTGCCCTGGCGCCGCCCCCGACTGCTCCCCGCCCCCGACGTCGCCCGCCGCCTCGACCGCGTCGACTGGCTCTCCCCGCCGGCCCGCGAGGGGCTGACCGCGCTGCGCGCCGCGCTCCGCGACGTCACCGACCGCCAGCTCGCGCTCCTCGAACCGCGCCGCCCGTGGGCCAACCGGTCCCTGTCGCTGGGCGGTCTCAGCTACAACATCGCCCTTCACACCCCCCACCCCACCACTGCCACCAAGCCCCTCACCGGCCCCGGTAACCCGTTGTGGTTGGTGATGCAGCTCAAGTTCATCAGCTACGTCGGCAGCAGCCCCGCGATCGGCGGCGCCGTCGCCTCTCTCATCGACCGCGCAGGCGGCCCCGTTCTCACTCCCGGCGACCTGGTCCAGCGCCGCGCCTTCCAGATCGCGTTCACCGACCACCTCACCACCACCCTGACGGGAGACGGGCCGTGATCGACCCCGAGATCCTCGCCTTCTACAACGAGGGCCGCGAACAGGACCGGCTGCGCGACCCCCGCCGCTCCATCGAGTACCACCGCACCCTCGACATCCTCACCCGCCATCTCCCGCCGCCGCCCGCGGCCGTCCTCGACATCGGCGGCGGCCCCGGCATCTACGCCCTCGCCCTCGCCGCCCTCGGCCACACCGTCTCCCTGATCGACCCCGTCTCCCTCCACGTCCGCCAGGCCACCGAAGCCTCCGCCACCGCCCCCCACCCTCTCCACCACGCCCTACGGGCCGACGCCCGGAACCTCCCCTTCGCCGACGCCTCCTTCGACGCGGTCCTCCTCCTCGGTCCCCTCTACCACCTCACCGACCGAGCCGATCGCGCCACCGCCTGGCGCGAAGCCCGCCGTGTCCTGCGCCCCCATGGCACCGTCGCCGCCGCCGGCGCCTCCCGCTACTACACCACCTGGGAAATGCTCGCCAAGGGCACCCTCGACCAGCCGGGCGCCGAAGAGATCGCCGCGACCCACATCGCCACCGGCCGGCACCGCAACCCCACCGGCGACCACGAACGACTGTGGACCACCGCCTACTTCCACGCCCCCGACGAACTCACCACCGAAGCCACCGCCGCCGGACTCACCCCCCGCGCCCTGCTCGCCGTCGAAGGCCCCGCGAAACTCCTGCCCGACCTCGCCGACCGCATGACCCACCCCGGCCGCCGCGCCCAGCTCCTGCGCGCTCTCGCCCGCCTGGAGGACCAGCCCAGCACCCTCGGCACCTCCCAGCACCTCATCACCATCGCCTCACCGTCGGGCGGCGGCCGGTGAACGCCGCCGGACTGTCCAACGCCGACGGGCCGTCCCCGAACGACCTTCTCCACACGGTCTCCCTCTGGATCGACAGCGCCCCCGCCAACCGGGCCCGCGATCCGGAGGCGCTGCTGTGGGGGAGGGCCGCCAAGGTCGGCGAGGAAGCCGGGGAGGTGATCGCGGCCCTCGTCGCCGCCTTCGGCCACAACCCCCGCAAACCCGCCGCCACCGGACTCGCCCAGGTCGAGTACGAACTCCTCGACGTCGCCATGACCGCCCTGTGCGCCGTCGCGCACCTCCACCGCGACGACCCCCGGCCCGCGGACGTCCCCGGTCTCCTCGACCGGCACATCCGCACCGTCGCCCACCGCGCCGGCCTCACCCCCGCCGCGGACTGACACACGAAAGGCCCGGAACCCCGGCGGGTTCCGGGCCCAACCCGTGCCTACGGGCGGCCGACCGACAGATACGTGAACCCCAGCTCCCGCATCTCCGCCGGGCCGAACATGTTCCGGCCGTCGAACAGCACCGGCCGGGCCATGCCCGCCCGCACCGCGCCCCAGTCCACGTCCCGCAGCGCGGGCCACTCGGTCACCACCACCGCCGCGTCCGCCCCGGCCGCCGCCTCCGCGACCGTGTCGTGACGGGTCGTGGACAGCCACGGCTCCACCGCCGGCGGACGCGCCAGCGGGTCCCAGCACCGCACCTCGGCCCCCTCCGCCAGCAGCCGTGCGGCCAGCACCGCGCTCGGCGCTTCCCGCATGTCGTCCGTCCCCGGCTTGAACGTCAGACCCAGCAGCGCCACCCGCGCCCCCGCCAGCGTCCCCAGGACCTCCTTCAGCTTGGCGATCACCCGCCGCTTCTGCAGGTTGTTCACCTCGATCACCGCGCTCAGCAGCTGGAGGTGATAGCCGGTGTTGTTCGCCAGCGCCCGCAGCGCCTCGCTGTCCTTCGGGAAGCAGGATCCGCCCCAGCCGATCCCCGCGCGCATGAAGTGCGGACCGAGCCGGTGGTCCATGCCCACCGCCTTCGCCACCATTTCCACGTCCCCGCCCGCCAGCTCGCACAGCGTGGCGATCTCGTTGATGAAGCTGATCTTCGTCGCCAACAAAGCGTTCGCCGCCATCTTCGACATCTCCGCCGACTCGACGTCCATCACCACCACCGGACCGTTCACCCCGGCATGCAGCTCCCCGATCAGCCGCGCCGTCCCCGGGTCCGAGGACCCGATCACCACCCGGTCCGGCGCCAGGAAATCCTGAACGGCCCGGCCCTCCGCGGTGAACTCCGGATTCGACGCGTACCCCACATGCCCCAGCCCCGCCCGGTCCAGCGCCGCCCGCACCCGCGCCCCCGTCCCCACCGGCACGGTCGACTTCACCACCACCGCCCGCAGATGCCCCGCCCCCGCCAGCGAGTCCACCACCGACCACACCCGCGACAGATCCGCGTCCCCCGCCGCACTCGGCGGCGTGTCCACACAGACGTAGACCACCTCCGCCCCCGCCAGCGTCTCCTCCAACTCGGTGGTGAAGACCAGCCGCTCCTTGTTCCGCGCGATCACATCGCCCAGACCCGGCTCGTGGATCGGGACCTCACCCGACCGCAGCAGCCGCACCCGCTCCTCCTGGATGTCCCGCACCACCACCGAGTGCCCCAGCTCCGCCAGACACGCCCCGGTCACCAGACCGATGTACCCGGCCCCGAACACGGCGATCTTCCGCTGCTGAACTTCCGTCTGCACCACTGCGAAATCCGTTCTCACGACGACACAAAAATGGGCAAAATTCTCGCCATGCGGGGCGTCGCCGCCCGGCGGGGACCCGCCCCGGCCCGGGCGAGCGTACCGGCCCCCGACGGCACACAGCAGGGAAACCGACCGCCCCCGCCGAACCGCTGCCCGGGGGACCCGCCGGGCCGCGGCAGGCTCCGGCGACCCCGATGGCGATGACACACTGATGAAGCCAACTCTGCGGCAGAACAAGGAAGATGACCCGATGAACGCCACTGCTGACGCGACCACTGTCCGGACCGGCGGATGCCACTGCGGGAAGATCCGGTTCACCGCCGCGGGCGCACCGGACTACCCCCACACCTGCAGCTGCCCCGACTGCCAGAAACGCGGCGGCTGCCCCATGATGTCGTGGGTCGCGTTCCCTCTCGACGGCTTCGCCTGGACCGGCGAGGGTGAGCCGAAGTGGTACGACACCTTCCCCGGCGAGACCCGGCGAGGCTTCTGCCCCGACTGCGGCAGCCACGTCGCCGCCCACGACTACGGCGACACCTGGATGGGCGTCAACCTCCCCGCCCTCGACCACCCCGACGGGCCCGGCCTCGTCCCGGTGAACCAGTCCTTCCGCGACACCGCGGTCACCTGGCTTCCCCAAGTCCCCGACACCCAGCAGCACACCAGCGCCGGCTGACCCCCCAGCCCTGCGAGCCGACCAGCCACCGGACCCAGGCCCGAAGCGCCCCCGCCTGAGCAACCGCGCAAGCACGGCGGGGTCAGAGCTCCCGAAGACGGACGGCGCCCCCGCCGGGGGCCGGCCCGAGACGGGTGTAGAACTCGGTACCGAGAATCCGCGCCCGGGTCGCCTCGTCGAGGCGGGACAGAAGGGCGGGCAGCGGCCTCGGCCGCTCCAGCTGACTGCGGTGCGCGCGGACCGCCCGCCACTTCCGTCCCACCTCGGGCGTCACGTCGACCGCTGCGGTGACGTACGCGTCCGGGACGGTCAGCAGGCTCTTCCCCACCCCGGCGAGCAGCGGCGCGAGATCGCCGACGCCGGAGTCCGGGTGCGTCGCCGCGTACAGCACGCCCACTGTCCACGGCTCCCCGGCTTCGGGGTGGAGGGCAACGAGCGCGGCGGCTTCGACCGCGAGGACGGTGACCTGGTGGGTGCGCCGGTGGTCCGGGTGCCCGGTCATCTGCCCCAGTGCGTCGTGGCCGATGACGACGTCCGGCCGGAATCGCCTGATCTCGGCCACGAGCCGGCCGACCGCCTCGTCCAGTGGCGCGTCGACCAGCCGGACCCGTCCGGGCGCGGCGTCCGGATTGCGGGCGTCACCGTAGCCGAGCATCCGTGGCAGTCCGGCGCCGAGAACGGCGAGCGCGTCGGCGAGTTCGGCGGCCCGGGGGCTGTCCTCGGCCCAGGTGGCGGTGACGACGGCGGTGCGCGCTCCTCGGGCGGCGTGCCGGGCGAGGACGCCCCCGGCGAGCAGTGATTCGTCGTCGGGGTGCGCGAACACACCGAGCACAGAAGGGGGAGACGGGGGAGACGGGGGAGACGGGGGAGACGGGGGAGACGGGGGAGAGGGTGGGGTCACGGCATGGGGTCCTGTCTCGGAGGAGGGGCCGGGTGCGCGGGGACGGGGACGCCGGTGAGGCGCTCGGCCCGGTCCGCGATGAGCGGCGCGAGGGTCGGGTGGATGCCCCGTGCACAGGCTTGTCTCAGCTGCCCGAGCGCGACCAGTTCCCCGGCCCGGCCGTCCGGTGTGTCGAGGACGTGGGCGAACTCGTGGCGGATCCGGGCGGCGACTGCCGGGGCGGGCAGGGAGTACGCGTGCAGGATGCCCAGGTCGTAGCCGACAGGGAGCCGCCCCCAACCTTCCCAGTCCAAGATCGTGAGTACGGGGCTGGTGAGGTTGGCCCAGTGCACGTCCGCGTGCCCGGTGGTCCAGGCGGTGACCCGGACGGGCGGGATGCCGAGGAAGCGCTCGAAGTTGCGGTCGATCCACCCCTGCCGCACCGCCTCCCGCTCCGTCGGAACGAGCGCCAGAACGCCGAGGGCGGCCTTCAGCTCCGCCCACCAGGCGTCCGGTAGCACAAGGTCCCGGTCAAGGACCGGAGTACCGGAGGTCACCGTCGGGACGGGGATGTACTCGGTGAGCTCGGCCCGGTAGGCGTGGCCGTCGGCGGTCCAGTCGAGCACGTCGTGGACGCGGGGCCGGGGTACCGTGCGCGGCACCAGGGTGTCCGCGAGGGCGGTGCCCTCCCACAGCCGCCCGCCCTGTTTGTCCTCCGGGCCGCTGACGACCCGCAGCCAGCGGGTCCCGGCCCGGCGGGACAGGGTGCGGCCCTTCCACCCCCACACTTCCCGGCCCCGTACGGTCACGCCGAGGGTGTGGGCGGCCAAGGCGTGGGCGTGCCGCATCCGTACCTCGTCGGCGTGTTCCTCCGGCGCGGTGAACACCGCTACTGCGGCGGCGCTCGCGTTCGCTGGTGTGCTCATGGCCGTGCTCCGGGGGCGGTCGGCCCTGGGCCGGGCCGGTTCCCGGCGGTCACTTGCTCCGCGACCGGCCCCGGAGCACCGAGCGGGGGGACGCCGGGCCGGGGCCGGTTGCTGAGGGGGTAGTGGTGGGCCGGGGGATGGTCGATGGGCAGGCCGGGGCGCCACAGGGTCAGGCACTGTGCGCTGGGGGTGAACAGCCCGTCCGGGAGGGTATCGAGAGGGTGCCAGCGCCAGGCGCCGACCTTCTCGCCGGGCTGGTCGGCGGGTTCCCCGGACCATGTGGTGATGAGGGCTGCCACCGTCGCCCGGGGAACGTCGGCGGTGGTGTCGAGGAGCAGCCCGAGGAGGTGAACGTCGTCCTCGCGGGCGGTGAGCCCGGTCTCCTCGGCCAGTTCGCGGACCGCCGTCCGGGTCAGGGACTCATCAGGCTCTACCGTCCCACCCGGCAGTTTGATGGTGCCGCGGTGGTGCCGTCCGAGGAGTACTCCGTCGGGGCCGTGGACGATGATCCCGACGCCGAGCGCGGCGTGGGCGAGGGGCGGCCGGCCGGTGCGCGGCCGGGAGGAGACCCGGGGGCCGGTGTCCGGTGAGGGCGGGGTGGTGAGAGCGGCGTGGCGGCGGATGAGTTCGAGGGTGGTGGGGCTCATGCGCAGACGGGGCATCGTCTCCGGCCGGAACCAGCGCAGCATGACGCCCTCGGTCAGATGCAGGGTGTCGGGGTCGCCGTCCCAGTGCCCGGCGAAGATCTGGATCGGCACGGTTGTGGCGCCGTCCATCGCCGTGGCGAGTTCGACGGCGAAGGGCTCCAGAGGGCCGGGGGCGAGCCCTGCCTCCTCGCGCAGTTCCCGGCGGACGGTGTCCTCCAGGCTCCGGTCACTCGGTTCACGGCCGCCGCCCAACAGCGACCACGCGCCCGGCTTCCAAATGCCGGGCACGTCGTCCCTCAGGTGCAGCAGATACTCGCCCCCGGAGTTGCGGAGCAGGGCGGAGGCGTTCACCGACAGGTCCGTCCAGGAGGTGACGCGGCCGACCGACTGCCCGGCGAACTTCCGCACCGCCGGCGGCGGGCCGCCCGGCTCCGGGGAGCCGATCGCTTCCAGCCGGTCCGCGTCCGGGGCGTAGGCGATCGGATCACCGGGGCGCTGGAAGTGGACCGCCAGCGGGGTCCCGGTCCGGTAGGCGTCGAGTCCGGCGCGGCAGTACGCGACCATCGGCACGGGCAGGGCGTCCAGCGGATACCAGCCCATCGCGTCGCACACGGCCGGCTCCCGCACCGCTGGAGTACCCTCCCACCGCCGGACCTCCAGCAGCACTCCGATCCGGGAACCACCGTGAGGGGCGCGGTGATGGACGGTGACCGCCGCGCGCACGTCCGCACGGGCGATGACGACGCCCGTCTCCTCGGCCGCTTCGCGGATCACTGCGGTCACGACATCCTCGTGCGGCCCATCGAGCTTCCCGGACGGAAGATGCCACAGCCCGGCGGCATACACCGCTCCGGCCCGGCGCGACAGCAACACCTCGGGCCCGAGGGCGCCGTCACGGCGCAGGATCAGATGGACATCGACCGGCTCACAGTGCATGCCGGTCACCATCCGAGTTCGGTGTAGGCACGGCCGGAGACGATGCCGTCGATCGCCGCGCGGGTGTAGGGGACGGTGTCGGTGGGGAGCGCTTCGCGCGGCCACCACTTCCATCCCGTACAGCACTTCGGCTCCAGCACCCGCGGTTCGCCCGTCCATCGGGCCGCGCGGAAGAACAGATGGATCCTCGGCGCGGCGCCCGCGCCGAAGCCGGGCATGTGGACGGTGTGCACCAGGGTGAGACCGGCCGGATCGACGGTCAGTCCGGCCTCCTCCCGGGCCTCACGGGTCACACACGCCGCAGCCGATTCATCCGCCTCCGTGTGCCCGGCGATTCTCTAGGCTCCTCCCCGTTGTCGGTTCAGACACCCCTGGGAGGGCCGTATGCGCGTGCTGGAGCACTGGAGTGTGGACTTCTACGACTTCACTGTGCCACCCCCGCCTACTGAGGACCCCGACTTCCTGCGGTTCGGTGACCTGCGTGAGCGAGCGGCCCGAAATGGCGCGCGGCATGGCACCCCTGTCATCGTCGGTCCGACGGGCCGGTCGGACCCTCGGATCAACCTGTTCTTCCGTACGGGACGTATGGCGACATCCGAGCCGGGCACCTGGCGCCGCTACGCGTACTCGCTGGTCGTGTGGCTGGACTTTCTGGATGCCATCGGCAGTTCGTGGGACTGCGCGAGCGTACGGGATGTCGAGGCGTTCAAGGACTGGCGCGTCACGGATCTGCGCAACGGTGAACGTATCCGGCCGACGTCGTTCGATACCGATCGGGCGGGCCTCAATTCCTTCTACAGGTGGTCGAGCTCCCGTTACGGGATCTTCAACCCGGTTCCGACAGTCCACGCGGACCATGTCACTGATTCGGGTGATACCGGAGGGGATGGCTCGTGGGCCGGCGGATGGAGCGCTGGGGCGGGGGAGGCGCGGCGGCGGCGTGATCCTCTGCGTCCTGGCGGTGCCCGGCGGCGTCAAGTGAAGTGGCTGCTGAGGTCTGCGCTGGAGCAGTGGCGGGACGTGGGATTGCGCGGGTACGGCTTCGACGGTCTGCGGCGGGAGGGATGGCACGGGTTCAACGAGGACCGGGACTGTGCCTTTGTCGACGGCCTTTACGGGACTGGTCTGCGTGTGCGGGAGTGGGCGAGTGTGCTGGACGTCGAACTGCCCGCCGCGGGCGGGGAGCGGATGAGTGCGGTGTGGCTGGCGGCGAAGTGCGCCAAAGGCGGTGAGGAGGGCCGGACGTACTGGATCCCCCGGAGGGTTCTCCAGGCGGTCGAGAGCTACAGGGACCCGCTGGAGGGCTCGCGGGCGGAGGTGGTCCGCCGGGCCCGGAGGGCTGGCCGCTACGAGCGGCTGCGCGGCGTACGGATCGTCACCGGCCACAATCCCCGGACCGGAGAGCTTCTCGTTCAGCACGGCCGGGGAAGAGCGGTACTGGCGCTCGATGTGCTGTCGCCGGACGAGCGCCGCCTGCTGTTCCGGCGGACGCCCGGCGGTCTGGAGCCGCTCGCCGTGTGGCTGTCGGTCAACGGACTGCCGAAGAAGGCCCACGGCTGGGAGGACACATTCGCTGACGCGAACCAGCGGGTCGCTCGGGCGTGGGTGCGCCGCGCCGATCCGGACCGGCGCCTGCCCGAGGAAGAGCGTGAGCGGCTGCGCCGCGGGTGCCCGTTGTGGGCGACCGCCCACATGTGCCGGCATTCGTTCGCCCTGAAATGGTTCTCCATCCTGTCCCTGGTGGAGGAGCGGCGGCTGGAGGGCTTCACCCGGGAGGAGATCGAGGACTTCCGTGACCAGCTCGGTGACATCTGGCTGCAGTTGTCGATCCTGCTTGGACACAAAAGCCCTGCCACGACCCGGGAACACTATCTAGAGCCGTTCACGGGGCTGCGCCTGTCCTACCTCATGTCCCTCCTCGATGACGACGAGCAGGCCGGCGTCGACTCGCTGGTACGGGTCTTCGCCCGGTACGGCGGTTCCACCATCGCCCCCGTCGCCGCGTCGTCCGGTCCGGCAGGTGCCGTCCGGTGAACGGGCCCGGACGAAGGGGCCGTCGTGCCGCCCAGCCGCCCGCGGGATGGGAGCCTCCCGACCGGCTGCCGTCCGGTGGGGCTCGCACCGTGGTGGTCTTCTACGAGGAGCAGAGCGGCAAGAGCCACGTGCTGGACTTCTCGTCCTTCCCGGCCTCTCTCGAGATGCGGCGGTGGATGGCCGCGCTGGTGGCGGCCCGGTGCGGCGCCCGCGGCAGCAGCAAGCGCCTGATCACGGCGAAGAGGTACCACGTGACGCTGCACCGCTTCGTGACGGTGCTGTCGGAAGCCGGCCAGGTGCCGGCGGCACCACGCGGGCTGGCGCCCGGGCACTTCGCGCTCTTCCGCGACCACTACGCGGGGCAGCCGGGGACTCTGCGGGCCCACGTCCTGGCCCTGCGGCGGCTGATGCGGACGAACACGAAACTGACGGAGCCTGCACGGCGCGACCTTGTGCGGACACGGCTCCCCGCCCTCCCGAAGGACGACCGGATCACGGCCTACAGTGACGAGGAGTGGCAGCAGGTCATGACGGCGCTGCGCCGCGACATCCGGATCAGCCGGGACCGTATCCGCGCTGGGGTCCGGCTGCTGGACCGGTTCCGGGCCGGTCAGTTGGCGCCCGGGAGCCGGGAGGAGGCGCTGGGCAGACTCCTGGACGAGTTCGCCACCACCGGCGATCTGCCGCGCATCGCCTCCGGCGGTCTTCAGGCGGAGGTGTACCGGCTGGGCGGCATCGAGGCCATCAGTGCCAGGCTGGCCCTCACCCGCGATGAGTGCACGGCGTTCGCGCTGCTGCTCAGCGCGCTCACTGCGGAGAACTTCGGCACCATTACGACATGGCCGGCCGCCCACGTCCGGCCCGACGGCGGCGTCGCGCCGCAGGCCCTGGCTCTGGTCGAGGAGACCAAACCGCGCCGCGGGCCGGACCGGGAGCACATGATCGCCGCCCTGGAGGACCTTCCCGCCCCGCTGCGCGACCGCGCCGGTCCCGGGAGCGCCGGGGCCCGGCTGTTCCACTCCCCACTGCGCGTCTATGAGCTGCTGCTGGAGCTGACGCAGACCGCCCGCCGTCTGAGCGGGGAGAAGGGCGCCTTCCTCAGCTACAACACGAGGAGTGACCCCGAGGGGAAGGCGGGCAGATGGAACACGTCGGTCCATGTGAAGCGCTGGTCCCAGACACGGGGATTCCCCTCCCTGCGGCAGGCCGTCGCGGGCGGGCGGCCCGCCGTGCAGGTGCGGCGGATCCGGCAGACCGCGCTGGAACTCACCCGGCGCCCCGTCGCACACCGCCGCGAAACACTGCGGGACCACTACCTCGCACGCAGCCGCACCATCCAGGAGCAGAGCCGTACCGTCGTCGGAACGGCACTGCGCGCACAGGTCACCAAGGCCCGTGCGGTGATGGGTGTTCCGGTCTTCACCCCGGACTTCATCGACCGGGCGGCCCGGGACCCCGGGCCAGCCGCGGCCGAGGCCGGGCTCGACGTGCATACCCTGACGAGGCTGCTGGCCGGGGACCAGGACACTGTCCTGGCTGGCTGCACCGACCACCTCGCCAGCCCCCAGAGCCCGCCGGGCGTCCCCTGCACGGCCTCCTTCTTCGCCTGCCTCCAGTGCGAGAACGCCCGTGCTCTCCCGCACCAGCTGCCGGTGCAGATCACCACCCGCGACCGGATCATCGCCGCACGCCCCAACTCCGAGCCCATCACCTGGAGCGTGAAGTACCAGGCGGTCCTCGACCGGCTGGAGGACATCCTGCGCCACTACACCCCCGCGGAACAGGAACGGGCCCGCGCCACGGTGACCCGAGGGCAGAGGGAACTGGTCGACGACCTGCTGAGCGGGAGGCTTGAGCTGCGATGACCACCCGCACCAGCCAGCCCGCCCCGGGGACCGAACTCCCGGCTTCCGCCACTGTGCCCTGGCCTGCAGGGAGCGTGCTCGTGCTGCGCAACCGGCCGGTACGGATCGGCACGCCCCCGTCACGGATGTCCCGCTTCCGCGACGCGGTGTGGCACGTCCAGGCGGCCCACCACGACGCGCACCTGTCCATCCCGGCCATCATGTGGTCCACCTTCCCCGCCGCCCTGCGCCGGCACTTCCGCACGTTCTTCCTGGCAGCCCTGGACCACCCCGTCCCGGTGGAGCCGGGCGGACGGCAACGCCCCGCCGAGCACGCCAGCATCGGCAGCCTCCCCTACTGGATCATCGACATGCGCGTGATCGCGCTCTGGCTGGACGCCCAGGGGTTTCGCGACCTCTCGGAGGTGGGCGAGACGGACCTGGCCGCCTTCCGCACCCACGTCCTGGGCCTGGACCGCACCGGCCGCCGCAAGTCCGACCTCATCACCGCGGTGCGTGTGCTGTGGCTCTTCAGCGACCACATGCCCGCCCCCTGCCGCCTCGCCTGCGGGTTCCCCTGGCCGGGCCAGAGTGCCAAGGAGGTCGTCGGAGCCCCGCCGGGCACCGGGCGCGAGAACAGGATTCCCCGTGTCGCCGACGACACCATGGAATCCCTCCTGGCCTGGGTCCTGATCATGATCGAGGACCTCGGCCCGGACATCCGCGACGCGAAGCGCACCTACCAGCAGCTGGAGGCCGGGACCCATCCCACCCAGGCCCGGTACACCGGCCTCCCGGCCGAACGCCTCCAGCAGTACCTCGCGCACTGCGCGCAGCAGGATCTGCCGCTGCCGGGCCACCGAAACGGCGGCATCAACCACAGCCACATCAAACGGCTCATCGGCATCCCCCGGGAGCTCCGTCAGGGGCCGACCCGCGCCGTGGAGCGCCTGATCGCGGACAGCGGCCTGCCCACCGCCCCGTACACCGGCGTCGGCACGATCACCGGACGCCTCCACGGCCGCCCCTGGCGCGAGCAGCCCATCACCGTGGACGAACTCCCCACCCTCATCCGGTTGCTGTCCGCCGCCCTGTTCACCGCGGTCTGCTACCTCTCCGGCATGCGCCCCGGAGAAGTCCTGAACCTGCGCCGCGGATGCCGCGACACCGACGAGGCGACTGGCGAGCTCCTGGTCCACGGCTTCCGCGGCAAGGGCTTCGACCGGGTCCCCGACCAGCCCGGCATCACCGAACCACAGCGTCCGTGGGTCGTCGTCGACGTGGTCCACGCGGCCATCGCCCTCCAGGAACACCTGCACGATCTGCCCCTGCTCTTCCCCGCGAGCCTGACCAGCGCCCACACGAAACGGCCGGCAGCCGTCAACGCCCGCAAGGGCAACGCCATGAACGACGACATCCAGGACCTCATCTCCTGGATCAACTCCACCTACCGCAGGGCGGACGGCACCGACCCGATTCCGGCGGATTCCGCCGGCCGCATCCACGCCGCCCGCTACCGCAGAACCCTCGCCCGATTCATCGTCCGCAGACCACGAGGACTGATCGCCGCCGCACTCCAGTACGGGCATGTCCATACCAAAGTGACGCTGAACTACTCCGGGTACGACGACCCCTCCTGGCTGAACGACATCGCCGTGGAGAAACTGGAACTCATCATCGACCAGGCCGGACACGACCACCGGCACCTCGCCGAAGGCGAGCACGTCAGCGGACCGGCCGCAGCCGAGTACCGAGCCCGCGTGCAGCATGCCGCAACGTTCACCGGCCGGGTGGTCACCAGCGCCGACAGCGCCCGGCGCCTCCTGGCCCAGGCTGATCCGGCGATCCACCACGGCCAGGGCATGACCTGCGTATGGCGCGCGGCCACCGCCGCCTGCCGCACGGCCAAACTTGCCCTCGGACTACCGGACGAGGACGGCCCGGATGAGTCGGAATGCCGCTCCGACTGCACCAACCTCGCGTACACCGACCGCAACATCACCGAACTGGAGCAGGACCTCCATTTGCTGGAGCGGTCCGCGTCCGATCCGCTGGCCCCGCAACCCCTGCGCGACCGCGCCGGCGCACTGGCTGGCCGGACCGCCGCCCTCATCCGCCGTCACACCGACGGCACGAAGGGAGACGTGCCATGAGCCGTAAGCCACGGGACCAGGCGGCCGAACGCAGAGACCTGGAGGCGGCTGCCGGCCGTCTGCTGAACGGAAGCCCCCTGCATTCCGGGACCGGGCGGCTGACCGTGACGGAGCTGCTGCGTGAAGCCGGGGTACGCCGCGACGTCGCCTACGGCGATCACAAGGACTTGGTCGAGGACTTCCAGGCCCGTGTGAGGGCCCAGGACCACACACCGGCGGTGGCACGGGAGCTGGCGGAGCAGGTGGCCGGACTCAAGGCCAGGCTCGCCGACACCGCAGAGGCTCTGGCCGCCGAGCGCACCAGCACAGCGGCACTGCGGAAGATCGTCGCCGAGCTTGATCTGGAGCTGCACGCCGCGCGCGAGGGCAGTGGACCGGTGCCCATCGCACATCTGCCCGCCCGTCGCCGCCGACCACCCCGGGGGTGAGCACACCGGCGGCCCGGCTGCCGCAGATCACCCCGAGCAGGCGTGCGGAGCGTGGGGCGACGTCTCGCCCCTGCAACCAGCCGCGACGGGAAGGGGCGCGAATCGAGCGGCACCAGGATTCAGCGCGTGCTTCCCGACCGAGGGCACGGCCAAGTTTCGGGAGCCCCGTCGGCACCGCCTCCGAGCCCACCTTCACCCTCACCTGAGGGCATACCGCCGGTGCCCCAGGCCACCGGCGCACACCACCCCAGCCGGAACAGCCCGGATGAGCGGGACCCAGGCGGCCCTGCCGCTGGGAGATCTTGATCAGCGGGACGCCGATGCCCCGGCGAGGGTGCAGCACTGGGTGCGCGGGAGGGTGGTCCGGGCGGGCTGTGGGGAGTGCCACGGGTGGCGTCGGGGGGACGCGCTGCCAGGAGGTCAGGTTCCGGGCTCAGCGGGTGCTCCGGCGAAGAGGCGCGTGACGTCGACGGTTCCGGCTCCGGTCCGTGGTTCGGGGATGAGGGCCCACAGAGCTGCCAGTGCGATGAAGGTGGCGAGGAGGGCGGCTGCTCCCGTGCGGCCTTGTGCCCAGGGGGCCCGGAACCGGATGGGGTCCTCTGCGAGCGTCTTGGAGGCCGCGGCGGCCACGATGGATACGCCGAGGATGACGGCCGTACGGCCCCAGCCGGCCATGCCGAGGTACTCCTCGCTCAGCATCAGGTAGACGGGCCAGTGCCACAGATAGAGGCTGTAGGAGATCAGGCCGAACCAGCGCAGGGCGGGTGTGCCGAGGACTTTTCCGAGGGGAGTGCGCGGGGCGCGGGCGAGGCAGCCGATCAGCAGAGCCGCGGCCAGTGCGTGGAGAAAGAGCCCTCCCTGAAAGAGCGAGGGCGAGTTCTGTCCGTCGGCCGTGATCCAGTAGGCGCCGATCCCGCAGGCCAGGGCGAGGGCCCACCATCCGGCCGCCCGTTCGCCGATGCGGTCCAGGAGGCCGGACGCGGGAGCTGTGGCCATCAGCGCGCCGAGGAGGAGGGAGAAGGCACGGGTGTCGGTGCCCTCGTAGACGCGGGTGGTGTCGACCGGATCGGTGAGAGCGATCATCACGATCAGCGAGAGGGCCGCGCCGCCCACGGCCGCCGCGGCGACGCACCGGTCCGCGTGCCGGCCACGGGCCGCGAGGCCGATCACCAGCGGCCACAGCAGATAGAACTGCTCCTCGACGGCGATGCTCCACAGGTGGCCGAAGACCCGGGTGTCACCGGCCTGCCAGTAGCCGACCCGGTCGGCGATGAAGTGCCAGTTGGTGAGGTTCGACAGCACCCAGGGCGTGTCGTCGAGGGCATGGCGGAGCAGGGTCGGCGGGCCGAGCGCCCACAGTAGGAGCAGGGTGCCCGCGACCGTGACGGCGAGTGCGGGAAGCAGACGGCGCGCGCGCCGTCCCCAGAAGCGGAGGAGGTCGATGCGGCCGTTGCCCGCCCGTGCCTCCCTCAGCAGCAGGCCGGTGATCAGGAAGCCGGACAGGACGAAGAACAGGTCGACACCGAGGAAGCCGCCGCTGAAGTGGCCGGCGTGGAAGAACAGCACTCCGAGGACGGCGAGCCCGCGCAGTCCGTCGAGAGGCGTGATGTGCCGCCCGGCGGGCGACGTCGGGACGGTGGTCCGGGAGCGGGAGCGGGGGCGTCGGTGGGAGGGCGGTGTTCGGATGGTCATGGGTCTCCGTCGGGGTGAGCCGGGTGCCGCGGCGCACATGGGCCGCGGCACCCCTGCGTCGGTGTTGTCCGGTACGGGAATGGGCGTTGGCCGCTCTTCTCCGGCCGGCTACGAGCAGCCGAACTTTCCGTAGACCTTCTCGGCGGTCCATGCCCCGGTGGCCCACTGGTCGGCTGCTGCCGGGGTGAAGGGGTAGAGCGCCTTGAGCTTCTTGCCGAACCACTGCGCGAATGCCGCCGAGCCCTGCTGGCAGGAGTGGATGCCGTCCTTGCTGCGCTGTGCCTTGGCGGCGGTACTGTCGGTGCCCCACAGCGTTGAGGCGTCGAGGAAGTGGACGGTGTCCGGATGCTGCTCGGCCACGCTCTTGGCCGACATGGGCGCAGTGTCGATCGCGGCCGCGTGGGGCTTGTAGAAGTCGTCGACCTTGAAGGGGGGTGCGGAGACGATGACGAGTTCGGCGCCCGCGTCGTTCACGGTCTTGACCAGGCGCTCGTAGGCGGCGCGCTGCTCCTTGGAAGTGCCCCAGTCGAAGGTGGTGATCTGGTAGGCGACGACGTCCGGCTTGAACGAGTCCAGCTCCTTGGGGAGCGTTTCCCAGGTCGGAGCGGCTATCTCGCCGACAACACCGCCACCGCCGGCGGCGGCTACGGACTTGAACGTGATGCCGCCGGCGGTCATGGCCGCCCCGAGGGCCGGGGCCTGTGCCTCGCCGATGGAGTCGCCCATCCACAGGAGTCTGTCCGGCCCTGTGTCCTTCTTGTCACTGCCGGCGGACGGCTGGTCGCCGGGTACCGCGGCTGTGGTGGTGCTGCGGGCAGGAGCGTCGTCGGTACCACTGCAGGCGGTGAGGGCAAGTCCGCTCGTCGCCGCGAGGAGGGCGAGGCGGACGATGTGCCCGCGTCGGGGGGAGAAGGAGTTCTTGCTGTTCATGACTCCAGCGAAACCGGCCGGTGGAGTGACCGGGAGGGCTGTCATCGTCTCGTCACGTGCCGGGAGACATATCGGCATACGTTGTCAGAGCCCTGGTCACCGCAGCAGCGTCCGTGCGGCGATTGTCGGTACAGCCGGGGGTGCGCGGGGCGGGTGGGTCCCGCGGGGGAAGGCTCCGGCGTGGTCCAGCCCGATTCCGCACGGCCGACGGCTTCTGTCCCCGCGGGGGCGAGGGTCGCGGTGCGGGAGTGTCATGTGGCCCGGGGGAAGCTGAAGGCGTAGCCCTGCTCGGTGAACCAGGGGAGGAGCTGTTCCAGGGCCTCGATCGTCTGGGCGCGGTTGCCGCCCCCGTCGTGCAGGAGAACCGTCGGCCCGTTGGGGAGCTGGTTCTTCACCGCGCGGACGATCGTGTCGGTGCCGGGCTGGTTGAAGTCGCCGGGGTCGACGTTCCAGCCGAGGTTCCGCATTCCGTGTGCCGCCGCGATCTGGCGGCTCTTCGGGGTGAAGGCGCCGCCGGGGGCGCGGTAGTACCAGATGCGGGCTCCGCCGGACGCCTGGTCGATCATCTTTTTGGCGTCGAGGATCTCCTTCTGCTGGTAGGCGACGGGTTTCTTGTCCATGGCGGTGTCGTGGCTGACCGCGTGGTCGCACAGCCGGTGGCCTTCGGCGACGATCCTCTTGACGAGGTCGGGGTGGGCGGCGGCGTTCGGGCCGGTCAGGCAGAAGACAGCCTTGGCCTTGTGCTGTTTGAGCAGCTCCAGTGCCTTGGGGGTCCAGCGCGGGTCGGGGCCGTCGTCGAGCGTGAGGTTCACCGTCTTCCCGGTGTCCTCGGACTCCCGGACGATGGCCGGGTCCACGCTGGGCGTGGGCAGGGCGGGATCCGCAGCCGCGCCCGGGCCCGCCGCCTTGCCGCCGGCTGCCTCATCGCCTGGGCCCGCTGCCTGGCCGCTGGGTGCGTCGTGGTTCGAGTCCACCGTCATGGTGACGGCGGCCGTCCCTGCCAGAACCAGGACCGCGGCGGTGGTGACCACCGTCCGTCGGACTGTGCGGGCACGCCGGCTGCTGTGTATGTCGTCGCTCATGTCCCTGACAGAACCAGTCACTGACCAGCAGCGACCGGTTGTCATCGTTTCATCATGAAGTACGGGGAAAAGCGTCATACCCTTCGAGCATCCTGGTCGAATACGCACCCTCGCCCCGACCGAGCAGATGGAGAAGTGAGCACCGCCCATGGCACGAGTCCTGCTCATCGAAGACGACCCCGCTGTGCAGAAGGGCGTCTCGCTCGCGCTCGGGCGCCGGGGTCACGACGTGGAGGTCGCCGCCCGGGGCGAGACCGGGCTCCTCGCCCTGGAGCGCTACCGGCCCGATCTGGTGCTGCTCGATCTGATGCTGCCGCAGATGAGCGGCCTGGAGGTGTGCCGCCGGATCCGTGAGAGCAAGCAGGTTCCGATCATCATCCTCTCCGCGCGGGGCGACGAGATCGACATGGTCGTCGGACTGGAGGCGGGCGCCGACGACTACATCACCAAACCGGCCAGCGGCGGGATCATCGAAGCCCGCATGAAGGCCGTCCTGCGCCGGGTCGCACCCGGCCAGGACGCCCAGGGGGCAGTACTCCCGGCAGGAGTGGAGCACTATGCCGACCTCACGGTGGACCGCACCACCCTGGTCGTGACCAAACACTGCGCGGAACTGACCCTGGCTCCTTCCGAGCTCAAACTGCTGCTGTTCCTCACCTCCACCCCGGGCCAGGTCCACACCCGGCAACAGCTTTTGGAGCAGGTCTGGGAGTACGCCTTCTACGGGGACGTCCGACTCGTCGACGCCTGCGTGATGCGGCTGCGCGCCAAGATCGAGAACCATCCGCGCCAGCCGGTGTACATACAGACCGTGCGCGGCTTCGGCTACCGATTCGGACCCGTGGAATGAACACCCGGTTCCCCCTTCCCAGGGGGCTGAGGGTACGGTTCGTCGCCGCCTTCCTCCTGGCCGCGGCCTTCGGCGCCCTGCTCACCGCCGGCCTCACCTTCCACCAGGCCCGCTCGGCCACCCTGGAGCGCACCCAGAACTCCGCCGTCGCCGACCTGCGCGCCCAGCTCGACTCCCTCGCCCCCGACCTGACCATGCCGCCCAGCGGCAAGGCCCTGCGCGGCCTCACGCTCCAGCTCGACCGGGCCGGAGGCGCCCGGAAATGGCGTTCCGCCGCCTCGTACCAGGGCGGCGAACCCGTCTCGGCCTCCCCTGGCGCACCACCTGTTCCCCGGGGACTGCGCGAAACCGTCCAGGACAACGGCCAGGCAGCATACGAACGCACCCAACGCGACGGCCACCCCTGGCTGACCGTCGGCATGCCCGTCGCCTACGACGCTCCACGGTCCAGCGGCGCGGGCAGGCTCTCCGGACTCACCGTCTACGCCTCCTTCCCCCTCGACGACGACCAGGCCGACATCGACGCTCTCGTCACCGCCGCCCGCACCGGAGCGATACCCTCACTCGTCCTCGCCGTCATCCCGGCCCTGTTCGCCGCCCGCAGCGTGCTGCGCCCGGTACGACGGCTGCGCAGCGGCGCCGAACGCGTCGCCGCGGGCAAATTCGACACCCGCCTCGACGCCGAGGGGCACGACGAACTCGCCGATCTGACCCGCTCCTTCAACACCATGGCCGCAACCCTGCAGAAGGACGACGCCGAGCTGCGCCGCATGGAAGCGGGCGCGCGCCGTTTCGCCGCCGACGTCGCCCATGAACTGCGCACCCCCCTCGCGGCCATGATCGCCGTCACTGAAGTACTCGACGAGGACGCCGCGTCCGACGCCCTCCCCGCCGACACCGCCGACGCCGTCCGGCTGATCAGCGAGGAGACCCACAAGATCGCCCGGATGGTCGAAGACCTGATGGAGGTGTCCCGTTTCGACGCCAAGGCCGCCCCGCTGGACGCGGAGGACCTGGACCTGCGGGCCATCGTGACCAAAACCCTCCGGCTGCGCGGCTGGGACGACGACGAGCGCATCGGCACCGACCTGCCGACCCCGGTCCCGGTACACGCCGACCCCCGCCGTATCGATGTCGTCCTGGCCAACCTCATCGGCAACGCCCTGCGCCACGGCAGTCCCCCCGTCACCGTCTCCGCCCGAGTCAAGGACGGCCAGGCGGTCGTCACCGTCACCGATCACGGCCCCGGCATCCCCGCCGACATACTTCCCCATGTCTTCGAACGCTTCTACAAGGCCGACGCGGCACGCACCCGCTCGGAGGGCAGCGGCCTCGGCCTGGCCATCGCCCAGGAGAACGCCCTCCTGCACGGCGGCACCCTGACCGCGGGCAACACCCGCGACCACGGAGCCGCCTTCACCCTCACCCTGCCGCTCGCCGACTCCCCCCAGGAACAGCGATGACCCACCACCCCCGGGGACGGCGCGCCCTCCGCACCTGCGCTGCCAGCCTGCTCATCGCCGTGGCTACCGGCTGTGGGATCAGCACCGCCGGACCAGTGCGGGCGGGCGCGCCCGCCTCGGGCATCCCGCAGCCCGGCACCGAAAGCAGCTCCGTACGCATCTACTTCGCCGACCCCTACGGCGTCCGCGCCGTCACCCGCCCCACGGAGCGGCCGCTCAACCCGCAACAGGCTCTCGACCTGCTCCTGAAAGGCCCCACCGCCGCCGAACGTGAACGCGGTCTGAGCACTCAAGTCCCCCCTACGGCCGGCCGTCTCACCGCTACCACGACAACCGGCACCGTCGACATTTCCATCCCCCTCCAAGTCGCCACAGGCGAACTCGACTTCGCAGCCGTCAGCCAGATCGTCTGCACCGCCGCCCACGCCCAGGTCCCGGGCGACAGACCGGCAACGCAGGTCCACATCCGCATCCACGAGAGCAACCTTGGTCCCGAGGAACCGTGGACGGTCCGCTGCGGCCCCAACGGCACCGCGACCTCAGTGAAGTGACACCCCGCACGAGCACCTGCCTACGTCACGTTGCGGTCACGATCACCCAGGGGCCACTGTGCCCCAGAGCGCATGCCGTCCAGCTCAGTCCTGCCACGCGGGCGAAGACTCAGGCCATCCTTGGCCCCGGCACGGTGAAGACCCTGCCGGAGCCAAGGACGGCCCTGCCGGAAGGCATCAAGGCGGATCAGGCCCCCCATGCCTGGCGCCCGACCTCCGTTTCACGGACGCGAGGTGGAAAGTGTGGGCATCGGTGACCTCCTGTTGCCCGCCGGCCCGCTGGAGGAGCGCGCGAAACACATGCATGGCTCCGCGACGGTCGTCGTCACCGGCCTGGACGATCTCATCGCAACTCTGATCGCCGCCGGCACCGTGATCACCGAGGTTGCCACGCCCGCCCCCGCCGGCCGCTACCTGTACGCACGTCACGTCGGAGGGCCGGAAGTGCAATATGCGGAATGGGCCCCGGCCCTGGTCCGACGCATTACCCCCCAGTAACCGAGTGCGCTCGGCAGGCCGCAGTCTGGGCGGCGATGGCGGGAAGGAGGACCTCGATAATCCTCATTCTTGCTGGTCGGAGGGACTTCTCGCTCACCTGATTCGCGAATTCGTCTCCGGTGCTCCAGCAGGACTTCGCTGTCCGAGTCGCGGTTTCACCGGGCGGTGGGAGACTTGCGGGATATCTCGCCGAGACCGGCCTCCTCCTCCCGGGCATCGAAGCCTTCGCGGGCGTGTTCGATGGCGGGCATGTTCTGTGCGGCCCAGGCCAGCAGCACATCGACGGGGTGGCGGAGGGTCTTGCCGAGGGGGGTGATCCGGTACCTGACCGCCACGGGGCGGGTGGAGACGACCTCGCGCTCGATCACGCCGTTGCGTTCGAGCCGCCGGAGCGTCGCGGTCAGCGACTTCTGAGTGACCCGGGGGATCGCCCGGCGCAGTTCGTTGAAACGGCAGGGGCGTTCGCAGAGCTCGTTCAGGACACTGAGCGACCACTTGTCGAGGATCTGGTCGAGCAGTTCGCGGTGCGGCGCGTCGATACGGAGTTCGTCGTCGGTATCCATGGCGAAACCTGGTCTCGTTGAAGTGTCTTCCTGCCACTAGGTAGCTTACAGATACCTACTTCGGAGGAGAGAATCCATGACCGTTCAGCACTTCACCCCGGAGGGCATGCTGCAGCCGGCCCCGTATCACCACGTCGCCGTGGGCACCGGGACGAAGCACGTCCACGTGAGCGGCCAGGTCGCCCGCCGGGCCGACGGCACCCCCGTCGCGCCCGGCGATCTGGCCGGGCAGGTCGCCCAGGCGCTGCGCAACACCGCCGTCGGACTGTCGGGCGCGGGAGCGTCGTTCGCGGACGTACTGCGTCTGACGTTCTACGTGACCCGGTGGAGCCCGGAGAAGATCGGCGACTTCATGACGGGCGTGGAGGCCGTCGCCGACGAGATCGGCCTCCGGCTCCCCATGGCCCCGGCCTCCCTCATCGGCGTCGAGTACCTTTTCGAGCCGGACGTCCTCGTCGAGGTCGAGGCGACCGCGATCCTGGACTGATCACCCCGGGCACGTGCCACCCTTCACTCGCCTCCTCGCAGCCGAGTGAAGGGATGACGGCAGGCTGGATGGGTCGGACACCTCCGTGACCGATCCATCCGGGGCCGCCTCCCCCGCCACGGTTTCGGGTCGCCGATCGGGACCGGCACCAACCGCCGTGAGGAGCTGTGGCGCATGGAACGCCGAAGGGTCTGATCGGCCGGCCTGTACCGCGCAGGCGCGGTCGTTCGGGGGGCTACGCGGCCGTGGTGAGGAAAACCGGTGACCGCGTCCTGGCAGCGATCTGGCCAGCCCGCCGGGCGACCCGTCTGAACTGCTGCGGTCCATCCATGGCCGATAGAGACTTCGGCTCAGTGGGTGAGCTTTCTGGAAGCCACCGTTGCGGACGAGGTATTGGTTGCCGTCCGTAGTGCGTGAGGTATGCGGATGGGGCGGGCTGACCGCGGCGGGACGCCGACGGTGAGGAGCCACTCGCCCTCACCAGCGAGCGCGATGGTCATCCGACCCCGCGACATCGGGCACTGGCGTTTCCACCTCTGATGTGATGAGGACCGCTGCCGCGGCCGCCCAGCGCGCCGGTACACTGTCCGGCCCGCCGAGGGGGTTCGCAGCCCGCCTCCACACGGCAGTCGCGTCCGCAATCGATCCGATCCGTCAGGCGCCGAAGTGGCGGCCAACCTGCCGACGACCCCTGCTGCTCCACGGTCGCTGCCCCTTGAAGTCGGGCCGGATCTGGAGTCCCGTCAGTCAACCCGTCCGCCGCCCGACGGTGTTCACCACTCGGGCGGCGGACGGGGACGGTCATCCGCTCAGCTTTCGGAGCCGGCGCTCGCCTTCTTGCGCTGGTGGGCACGCCAGGTCATGGCCCACCGGGCCGGGTCGTCCATCGCCGCTTGATCAAGGCGGTGGACCGCCTGGTTGTGCGGCGCGTTCTTGACGATGTCAGGATCGGAATACGCCTCGTCCGAAATCTGCGCGAGCACCGCGATCCAGGTGTCGAGAGCCTCCTTGCCGTACATCTCACCCGCCTCGGGTGTGAACGGCTCCGGGATCAGCCAGGGTTCATGGCTGGTAAACATGGCGTCAATGCCGAAGTCGGTCATGCGGTTCGCGACATCGTGGACGCCCACGCCGGTCTCCTCCTTCAGTTGCGCCAGGCTGTAGCGCGTCATCTCCAGGCGCGGGCTGGTTGCGTCGGGGTGGGAACGGGTGACGCCGCGAATGGCGAGCAGGCCCTTCTCCATGTAGTTGTTGGCGAGAACGGAGATGTCGGAGGCCTCGGCCACGCCCTCCGCCCCCATGGCGCGGATCCAGGCGTAGGCCTTCAGTACGACGGGCACGTTGCCCCAGAACTCGCGGATCTTGCCACAGCTCTGCGGCCGGTCGTGGTCGAGGTAGTACCGGTCGCCGTCACGGGCGACCACCGGAGTCGGAACGAAGGGCGCCAGCTCCGCGGAGCACCCGTAGGCGCCGACCGCCGGCCCTCCGACCCCGCTCTTCGGGGCGCCGAAGGTCTTGTGGAGCATGAACATGCAGGCGTCGAAGCCGATCTCGCGGGCGCGGATCTTGCTCATCATGCCGTTGAAGTTGGCACTGTCGTAGAAGCAGAGCCCGCCCGCGTCGTGCACGATCCGGACCCACTCGCGCATCTCCGGGTTGTACACGCCCATGTCGTCGGGGTTGTTGACCATGAGCGCGGCCGTGCGGTCGGAGACCGCGGCCTTCAGGGCGTCCAGGGAGGGGTATCCGTTCTCGTCGAGCATCAGGGTGATGACCTTGAAGCCCGCCGCGGCGGCGGTCGCCGCGCTCGAGGGGTGGGTCTGGATCGTGGTGATGATCTCGTCCCGCTGCTCCAGTTCTCCGCGTGACGCGTGGTAGGCGCGCGTCACAGCACAACTGGTGTACGCGGCGTCGGCACCGCCGCCGGCCTGGAAGATGAACTGGTCCATGCCGGACAGCTCCCGCAGGATGGCGTCGAACCTGTGCACGAGCTCAAGCGTGCCCTGCATGGTGTCGTCGTCCTGATAGGGGTGTACCTCGGTGACCTCGGGACGCCATGCGATCGCCTCGTTCACCTGCGGGTTGTACTTCATCGTGCAGGTGCCGAAGAGGCTGACCCCCATCATGCCGAGGGTCTGCTGGGACAACCGCAGGTAGTGGTAAAGCACCTCCGGCTCGGAGACCTCGGGCAGCGCCGGCCGGTCATGACGGCGCAGTGCCGCGGGAATCAGTTCGGCGACGTCCCCCACCTCGGCACGTACCTCGTCCTCGGCCTCGGGTACGGCGAGGCCGCGGCGGCCGGGATGGCCCATCTCGAGGATGACCGGTTCGTTCCACACCGGGGCGTGGTACTCGCGAAGTTTGACGCTCATGCTGCTACTACCTCCGTGAGGGCGTCGACAAGACGCAGTAGGTCGGCCTGGGTGTGCACTTCGGTGACGCAGAACAGAGCGCTCTGCCCGAACTCGGGGAAGTCGCGGGAGAGGTCCTTGCCTCCGAAGATCCCGTACTCGCGCAAGGCCCGGTTGACCTCCGCGACGCTGCGTCCCGTGCCGGTGAAGTCCACGACGAACTCTTTGAAGAAGCCTGTGGGGTGCGTCACCCGGACGCCCTCGATCGCGTCGATGCGCCGCGCGGCATAGTGGGCACGCTGCAGGATCAGTTCACCCACGTCCTTGAAGCCCTCCGGCCCCATCAGCGCCATGTAGGCGGCGTTGGCGATGGCCCACATGTAGACCGAGTGGCCGGTCCAGTCCTTGCCCTTCTCCCGCAGCCCGTATGAGGTCTGCTCGAACAGGGCGAGACCGAAGCCGTACTCGCCCTCCTTAACGGTGTCCGTGATGCTGATGAACAGCGTCGGGTACTGGTGGGCGTAGCGCTCCTCGTCGCGCGTGGCGATGAAGCCGCCCACTCCGCCGCCCGTGTTCATGTGCACGCCGAGCGGCTGAGTGGTGCCGATGACGATGTCGGCGCCGTAGTCCACGGGCGACGCGAGGACACCGAGTGAGATCGGATCGACGCCGACGATCGTCTCCGCGCCGGCGGCGTGTGCGATGGCGGCGATCTCCGCACCCTGGTGCTCGATCACGCCGAGGTAGGAGGGGGTCTCGAAGTAGACCGCGGCCGTTCGATCCCCGACCACCTGCCGCAGGCTGTCGAGATCCATCAGGCCGGTCTCCGGGTCGAACTCGACGAGCCGGACCTTGATGTGGCTGGGCATCTCGACCGGTTCACAGTAGTTGCGGATGACCGAGAGCCGCTCCGGGTCGATCGCGCGGACCACCGCCACCTCGTCCCGTCCGGTGATGCGCGAGGCCATGCGGATCGCGTGCCCGGCGGCCACCCCCCAGCTGCGGACCGGCATGCCGACCAGGTCCAGCTTGAGGAGCTCGCCGAGCTGACTGCAGAACTCGAACCAGGCCTGGTTGCGTCCATGGTCGGAACTCGGTTCACCGAACACCGAGGTGAGCCACTCGTTGCGGCGCACCACCTCGTCGACGGCCGCCGGCACGTGGTGCTGCCAGGTGCCCGCGCCGAGGAAGCTGAGGTTCTGCTCGGTGGTCTGGTTCTTGGCCAGGGTCTCGACGAGATGACGCCGAAGCTCGCTCTCGGACAGTGCCGGGGGAAGATCGAGTGGCCGGGAGAGGCGATGCTCGGCCGGTACCTGGCTGAACAGTTCCTCCACGGACCCGACGCCGATCGAGTCCAGCATCTCCTTCTTGATGGCCGGTACGGAGTTGGCCATGTACCGGTGTGCCACGTGCTCCTTCACCAGATTCTCCTTCTCTCACTTGCTTGACGGGTAAGTTCAAGTCCCTCGTGTGCCGGGCCGGCCGGTCAGGAGCGCACCGCGAAGAGGACGCTGCGGTCCGGTCCGGTGTGAAGCCGCAGATAGCCGCTGAGCAGCGCGTCGACCTCGGCATCGCCCGTGTCGACGCGCAGGCTTCCCGCCTCCAGGGCGACGAGTTTGTCCATCGGCGCGATCACATCGATGCCGTCGCGGCCGACCTTGCGGATGACGTCCGCGCTGATCTGCTGGTTGCCGCGTCCGAAGAGGTAGCCCTGACCGCCCAGGACGCCGACCACGATGCGGGTCGGCCGTCCCTCCATGAGGCCGAGCAGCGCACGCTCATCGAGATCGGATCCGACGAGCGCGCCGTTCAGAACGGCGTCGACACCCAGGAGCGTGGAGGGCAGCCCCAGCGCGTCCATGACGCGTCGCATCGTGGTGCCGGGACCCACGATGTACAGGACCCCCTCACGCATCCCCGCCGCGAGGCGCCGGCAGGCCGCCTCCACCGCGGCGTCGATGGCAGGGGAACCCGCTTTGGCGTTCTGGGCCAGATGACGCTCGTAGGGACTGAGGGCATAGCCGTAAAGGCATGCCGAAAGCCGGTCCTCACGGAACGCGGTCTCGTCGAGGTCCATCACCTCGGCGTCCCGCAGCCGGGCCGTGGGGCTGCCGTCGAGGAACAGCGCGGCGAGGCTGCCCGCACTGTCGGGGCTGGCGCCGAACACCGCCGAGTGCATCTTCACACCGGCCGGGATGCCGAGCACGGGCACACGGTCACCAACCGCGCCGACGATGTCACGTGCCGTGCCGTCGCCGCCCGCGAACAGGAGCAGGTCGACCTCGGACAGCAGGGTTTCGGCGACCGCCTTGGTGTCTTCGGGCCCACTGCCGCCGGGTCCTGTGCGGTGCACGACGACCGGCCGCAGCCCCGCGGCCAGCGCACTGTGCTCGCCCAGGTCTCCGGAGCCGGTCACGACCTCGAACGGGCCCTTCGAGGCGGCGGCGAGCCGGATGAGCGCGCGGGCGGCACGTTCACCCGAGAGCGGTCGGGCACCCCGGCGCCTCGCCTCTTCCAAGATCTCCGGTCCGTCGGTCCCTTTGAGCCCCACACTGCCGCCCATGCCGGCGAGCGGGTTGACGATCAGGCCCAGCTTCCTGACAGCCCCTGCCCCCTTTTGCCCGTGGGGGGTCAGGCGTCCGCGCCGCGGGGTCCGGGTGTGGACGGTGCCGGCCGAAGGATGCTCGGGATCCCGGTGATCCGACATCGGGTGACTCCTGTTCCTGGATCGAAGGTGCCCCTGGGGCACAGGCCGCGGGGCGGGGTCGGGGCAGCGCGAGACCCACCGGCGTGAGGATGGTTGGTGGGGGGTCTGCGGACGGCAGACCTGTGAGCGGCGCGGGAAGAAAAAGCGGCTGCTCAGCGACGCTGTGCCGGCCGGTTCTTCTCCAGAAAGCCAACCACTGTCGGGCGACGAAGTGAAACAAGATCTCTGCTGGTATTCACGCTGCCAGGTTGTTAATCGTCTCGCGAGAGGGCACGGCGGGACGATCGTGCCGCACGTGTCACGGGGTGGGCTCGCCCTGCAGAGAGGCCGAGGGGCGGCCTCAGAACTCGTAGGGCCTGCCGGTCGCCGTCTCGATCCTCGACACCAGATCCTTCTCCCGGTCACGCACCTCGACCGCTGTGGCACGGAACGCCTCGATCAGCGGTGTCGCCGGGCCTCGCCACGCGAGTACCAGCTCCGAGCCGGGCACGTCGGTGATCGGCCGGTACACGATCGACGGACGGGGAGCGAATCTGGACATGCTGATCGCCGTGATGGTGATCGCCTCGCCGGACCCGACCTTCTCCAGTTCCCCCTCCATCGACCCGACCACAGGGCCGATCCGCGGGAGCGAGCCCTCATCCAGCCCGGTGTCGCGCAGAGTCCAGAACCGGGACCATGTCCTGTCGTCGGTGCGGGGGGCGAGGATCTGCTCGTCGACGAGGTCGCTCAGCGTCACGGCTTGAGCGGCGGCCAGCGGATGGCTCCGCTCGACGCCGACGGCCCGGGGCTCGACGAACATCGGCTCCACGTGGAGGTCGGGGCACTCGACCGGCAAACGGATGAAAGCGATGTCCGTCGCGCCGGAGCACAAGCCGCAGGAGGGGTCGCTCCACTGAAAGGTCTCCAGTTCGAGGGTGACCGAGGGGTAGCGAGCACGGAAGCCGCGAAGCATCGGGGCGTCCAGCTCCAGCAGCGAGGAGACGCTGAAACCCACCCTGAGTGATACCTCGGGGTGGGGACAGGTTGCGCGGGCGGCCGCCGCCCCCTCCTCCAGAGCTGTCAGCGCCGTGCGCACGCCACGGAGAAAGAGCTCTCCCGCTTCGGTGAGGGCGACCGATCGTGTGGTGCGCATCAGCAGCGGGACGCCGACCTGCTCCTCCAGCTCGGCGATGCTGCGGCTGAGGCCCTGCTGCGAGATGCGGAGGATCGCGGCCGCGCGCGTGAAGTGAAGCTCGTCGGCGAGGGTCGCAAAGTGCCACAACCGGCGCGTGTTGACGTCCACACGCTCAAAGGTACGGGACCGCCGTGGCGGCTGGCCGCCTCGACCACGGGCGCTGCCGTCCCTGGTAGGGCCAAGGCCTGATGTGAGCACGAAGAGCCGATCAGACCATGCCCGACCAGAAGACCAGGCGCCGGCGGGCAGCCGATCCCGGCACCCACTTCCCGAAGACCATGCACGGCCCGCCCAAGGCTGGGGGCACCCACGATCCGCTCATTTCACGTCAGACCTCGGCATCCCTGCCCGCCCGTTCGACATGCGCCGAACATCAGCAGTGGCCTGCTCCCCGTCAGAACGCGCGGCGAAGGTGCTGACCCGACCGGACGTGCCCGTTGTCGGCGGCGGGGCCGTGGGACGTTGGAGCAGCGGCAAACCGCCGGCCCACTTCCCTCCCCAGGGACCGCTCATGGACAAGGACGCCTTGGCCGAAGCCGGTTCCGGCAGGGTTGGTCGCGGGCCTGGCCAGTGGCGCGGGTCTCGGTGGTGGCGCCACGCGTGCTGAGTGTGCCGCCGCTGGACCGCAGGTGTGCGCGTACGAACGAAGCCGTCGCCGACGAGAAAAGAGCCGGGGAAGAGGAGTGTGGCGTGCGCTCGCCGAAGTGATCGGCGGCGGATTGCTGATGCTCCTCGTCCCACTGCTCGTACGGGGCCTGGGCGGTTCGCTCTCCGGCGAGGTGCGGCTTCTTCTGGGGACCGTCGCTTGCGAGAGTTGTGCCGCCGGGGATTTGGGCCGTCCGGCCGTGTTCGGGGTCGTGCACACGGAGTGGTGACGGGCGAGCGGTTCCGCCCCGCTTTCTATTCGACGGCTTGCGCGGCCAGCTCGTAGCAGCGGATCCGTGCGTCGGCGTCGTACACGGAGGCGTAGAGCATCAGCTCGTCCGCGCCGGTCTGCCGCACGATCTCCGTGAACCGGCGGCGCACCGTCGCCACCGAGCCGCGCGCCTGCGCTGCGCCGATCGCCTCCACAGCGCCACGTACCTCCTCCGGGATCTCGTACAAGGCCGCTTCTTCCGGGGAGAGCAGCGCCGCCGAGGTCAGTTTGGACCTCGCGACGTCGGTCGGGCGTGCCAGGCGTGCGGCCTCCTCGTCCGTGTCGGCTACGACTGTTTCGACCGCGGCCATGACGTAGGGCCGGTCCGCCCACCGCGACGGTGTGAACCGTTCTCGGTAGCGCTCCGCTGTGGCGACGCTCTGGTCCGGCCGGATGTGGTGCGCCAGCGCGATCGGCAGTCCCAGCCGGGCCGCCAGCTCCGCGCTGGCCGGGCTGGATGCCAGCAGCCACGGGCGGGCTCCGCCAGCGTCCGGTTGCCAGCCGGCCAGCAGTCGCACTCCGCCTTCGCCCGAGAGGTAGCGCAGGATCGCGGCAACGTCCTCGGCGTACTCCTCGCCCGTGGTCGGCTCGCCGCCCCGGCGCAACGCCCGCACGATCGACTGGTCGAACGTGCCCGGCCCGCGGCCGATGCCCATGTCCATGCGGTCCGGATGCAGGGTTGCCAGGGTGCCGAACTGCTCCGCGACCGCCAGCGGCGCGTGGTTGGGCGCCAGGACGCCACCGGACCCCAGCCGGATACGCCGTGTCAGTGCCGCGAAGTGCGCCATCAGAACCGCCGGCACCACGCTCGCCGACAGTTCGGTCCCGTGGTGCTCGGCGAACCAGACTCGCCGGTAGCCGAGTTCGTCCAATCGAAGCACGGCTCGACTGGTCGCTTCGAGCGACTCGGCGGCCGTCCGGTTCGACTCCGCGATCACAAGATCCAGAGCGGACAGTGCGATGGTCATGATCGAAATCTCTCTGTGGTGAGCCGCGGTATGAAGGCGCGGGCGGGCAACTGGACACAGCGCACCAGCAGCGCTGAAGTCCGGCTGGCGTCGGACGGGTCACGCCGGCGCGCGCCACCGTGTTCACCCTTTCCGACGTTGAGGGCCTCATGGAAAAGGGATCCCGATCCGGCGAAGACCTGAACGGCAGCTACCTCCAGTGACGCAGGCATGGACTACTTCACGCAGGTCGTCTTTCAGCGTTCAACGGCGAATGGCCGTCTGCCGCCATCATGGAACGGTCGGCGAATCGCACCCTGTGCGGTGCGCGGGCGTATTTACGCCCCTGCTCCAGCTGTGCCGAGGCCCTGGCAGGTTGCCTCCACACCGACGACTGCCATTCCTGACATCGCGCTCAGCGATCCGGCTTGCCATGACTCTCCGTGCGGATTCTGCCCTCGCTGGTTCTCTGCGCAGGGAGACGGGCTCGGATCATGGGGCCTTGCACGCGAGGCGGTGGTCATCCGCACCAGAAACCGGCAGCCGCCCCGGGGCGGCTGCCGGTTTCTCAGCGCTACGGCGTCGTCTGGTGCGATGGCTCGTCGAGGGGCTGCACGGCGATGGCGATCTTGCCGCGGGGGCGTCGGCGGCCTGTGCCGGTGGAGCCGCCTTCCAGCAGCGCGTGGGCCTGTGCGATGTCGGCCAGTGGGAGCACGGTGCCGATCACCGGCCGGAGTCTGCCCTGGTCGACCAGGCGGCCGAGGGCTTCGAACTTCGCCCGGCCGGGGCTGGCGAAGAGGAAGTGGTAGGTCGCGTTCACGCCCCACGCGGCGAGCAGGTTCTGCGGTTCCGGGATGTCGACGATGGACACCACGCGGCCCCGGTCGGTGAGGACCTCAGGGCTGCGGGTGAGGGTGTCCCCGCCGACCGTGTCCAGGACGACGTCGACTCCGCCCAGCGCGCGGACCTGCGGCACGTAGTCCCCGGTCGAGAAGTCGATCGCGTGGTCGGCTCCCAGTTCCTTGACGAACGCGTGGTCCCGCGCCCGAGCAGTGGTCACCACCTCGGCCCCGATCGCGCTGGCGACCTGGATGGCGGCGGAGCCGACTCCGCCCGCGCCGCCGTGCACCAGGACCCGTTCCCCGGCCCGCACCGCGGCGCGTTCGACCAGCGCCTCCCACACCGTCACGCCCACGACCCCGAGACCGGCGGCCTCGACATGCGACAGCCGTGCGGGCTTGCGGGCGACCAGGGCCTGGTCGACCACGTGGAACTCGGCATAGGAGCCGGGCCCGGCGAAGGGCGGCGCTATGTACCAGACCTCGTCACCCGGCTGGAAGTCGTCGGCCCCGGGGCCGGTCCCGACCACGACGCCGGACACGTCGTTGCCGATCACCGCGGGCAGCGCCACCTGGTCGCGGTAGTCGCCGCGCCGGGTCTGGAAGTCGAGGGGGTTCACGGATGTGGCCATCACGCGCACCAACACCTGACTGGGACCCGGAGTAGGCCTTGGCAGCTCTCGGGCGGCGAACGCGTCTTCCGCGCCACCGAAGCGGACTAGTTCCATCACACGCATCGAAGTAGACATACGGCGACCTTAAATCGTCATATCGCGAATCGTCAATATATGACTGGGCTAGGATGAGCGCGTGTTCTCGGAGGCGGAGTTGCTGGCTGTGTTCCGGGCCCTGTCCAACCCGGCCCGCCGCCAGATCCTGGTGTGGCTCAAGGAGCCGATGAGCTTCCCCGGACAGGAGCCCGACGACGTCGAGATCGGCGTCTGCGTGACCGACATTCAGCGACGTGCGGGTCTGGGGCAGTCAACCACCTCGCAGTACCTCGCGATGCTGCGGCAGGCAGGGCTGGTGATCGCCACCCGGCGAGGCAAGTGGACCTACTACCGCCGCGACGAAGAGAACATCGCCCGCCTCCTGAAAACGCTGCGCGACGTCTTCTAGGCCCGCGCATCAAAAGTGGATCATGAGCTGTGAACGATCACAGTTCACGTCCGAAGCACCTCGCCCTCCGGGTCGCGCGGCCGGTTCGCCTCGTCGGCCTTGCGCCACGGCTCCAGGAGCAGGGAGCGCGCAGCCGGCGCCCGGGAGCGCCCCAGCCGGGTGCCGCCCGGCGAAGCCCGCAGCACCTTCCCGAAGCGCGCGTCGACGTCGGGCAGCTCCCCCTCTCGCGGCGGCCTGCCAAGGCCGCATCTGCTCCAGGTGCCCGGCATCCCCACGGATCATGCCGCCCGTCAGTCCTGCCGAGGCCCGCGCCGGCATGAGCCCCGCCAGTGCGTCGGTCTCGAACTGCTCCCATGCTTCAGCCGTGGCCGGCGGCCGGGCACCGCGCAGGCCCTGTACGGCAGCCGGCGGCAACCCGGGCCACCTCGGAGAGGGAACCCCTGGTCACGAGGTCGAGAACTCGGGGAGGCGCAGGGCAACCCGCGCGCGGTATCGCGCAAATGTTCCCAATCTGAAAGAGAGGGCTGACGGCGGGCCGGAGGTCTCGCTCCGCCCCCACCGGGCCCCGGGGCGGGTCAGCGGGTGCGCTCATAGTGGCGGCGCGCCTTCTCGCGGTTGCCGCAGACGGCCATCGAACACCAGCGGGCGCGGTTGGCACGGCTGCGGTCCAGCAGGAAGAGCCGGCACCCGGTGTTGGCGCAGGGGCGCAGCCGGCCCGGCATCCGCTCCTCGGCGGCGGCCCAGGCGAGGACCGTCTCGACGGCCAGCCGGGCGTGCGGGGGAGTCCCGACCGTCCACCGGAGGCCGTCCGCAGTGATCTCCGGGGTCTGGTGGACCCCTTCGAGCAGCGGGCCCAGCGCACCGGGCGGGCTTTCTCCGCACACCACGTCCCGCAGCATGTCCCGCGCCTCGCGCAGCAGCGCCAGTTCCGCGAGGCTGCCGTCGCCACCGTGCTCCCGCGCCCAGCGCCTGCCTTCGGCCGGGTCGCCGAGCGCGTCCCGCTCCTCGCCATCGATCAGCGGCCTGCTGTTGAGCAGGTCCAGCAGCACATCCATCACGCACTCCCCTCTCTAACCAGTTGGAGCTTCTTGACAGGTTAGACCATTCATGCTTGCATGGCGAACATAACCAGATTGAATCAACAAAGGGGTTAGATATGGGCTCGGTGCACCACCGGACCGCCACGGTCGACGGCCACCGGATCTTCTACCGCGAGGCCGGCCCCGCCGACGCTCCCGCGATCGTCCTGCTGCACGGCTACCCGACCAGCTCGTTCATGTTCCGCGAACTCATCCCGCTGCTCGCCGACAAGTACCACGTCATCGCGCCGGACCACCTCGGCTTCGGCCACTCCGACGCCCCCCTCGCGACCGAGTTCGACTACACCTTCGACGCCCTCGCCGACATCACCTCCGGACTGCTCGACCAGCTGGGCCTGGACCGCTACGCCCTCTATGTCCAGGACTACGGCGCCCCCATCGGGTGGCGCCTGGCGCTCAAGCACCCCGAGCGGATCTCCGCCGTTGTCACCCAGAACGGCAACGGCTACGAGGACGGTTTCGTCGAGTCGTTCTGGGACGGCCTCTGGGTCTACGGGGCGAACCCCGGCCCCGACACCGAACCCGCCGTCCGCGCCGCGCTGAGCCCCGACGCCATCCGCTGGCAGTACCTCCACGGCGTGCCCGACCCGAGCCGGGTCAGCCCGGACACCTGGGAGCACGACGTCGCCCTCGTCTCCCGCGAGGGCAACGACGAAGTCCAGCTCGCACTGTTCCGCGACTACCAGAACAACCGCCCGCTCTACCCGCTGCTCCACGAATTCCTCCGCACCAGCGAGGTCCCGGTGCTCGCCGTCTGGGGCCGCAACGACGAGATCTTCGGTCCGGAAGGCGCCCGCGCCTTCGCCCGGGACGCCAAGGACGCGGAAGTGCACCTGATCAACGGCGGCCACTTCCTCCTGGAGAGCCACCTGGACGTCGTCGCCGGCTACCTCCGCGGCTTCCTCGGGCGAGTCCTGGCATGAAGCAGGGCCGGGGCTGAAAGAAGGGTGCCCTGACCCGACGCCCGGCAGCTGGCGTTTTCGCAGTACATGCGAGGAGTGCCGGGCGATCCTTGACATAGAGCGACGGAGCTCGTTGGTACAGGCAGTCGTACAAGACCGCGTGTATCCGAGGAGCTCCGTTGTTGTTTCATCATGTCCGGCCAGACCCCTGGCCGCCGTCACCCGTGCGATTGCCGTGGCGGCGGGCCGGTTCACCCTGGGGTATCTGGGCGAGTTGACGGCCGTTGTGCCGTTCGAGCGGGTGGACCCGGTCCTGGAGGAGACAGGCTCGGTGCAGCGGCGAATACGGCTTGCTCACAGCCAGCGGCGGGGGCCACTTGCAAGTATTCGGAGTGAAGATGTCCCGTCCCGTCACCTGTCGGGTGCGTCCGGCCGGCCGGGCTCGGTGGTCGTAGCGGCGGGCGCGTGCGGCGCAGGCTTCGCGGAGGGACGCGGGGGCCGATGACGTGCAGGTTCGCGTCAAATCGGCCAAGGCCGACAGCGAGGGCGGTCCAGGACCAGGATCCCGTGATCACGCGGCATCGGGTGGGCCCGAGCGGTTCCACGATGCCGTCGGCGGTGTGCGGTACGACCTCTGATGCGGGTAGCTCCAGGATGGCCTCGCCCTGGCAGGGCCAGGCGGCCCCGGTTCCGCCGGAGCCCCGGAACCGGCCGGTGACGAACGCGGAGACGTCCCCGCCAGGCAGCCGGCGGACGGTGAAACGCGGATCGGCCGGCGTGCACGGGGTCATGCGGCCGGTGCGGAAGATCCGCCAGTCGTCGCGGTCGAGGTCCCAGGCCAACAGATACCAGTGGGTGCGCTGGCCACGAGGTGACGGGGCTCCATGCGGCGCCGCTGCAGTACGGCCCCCTGGTACGGGGTGTAGTCCAGGCGCAGTACTTCGCGGCGCTGGATCGCGGCGCTCACGGCGGTGAGCAGATCCAGGACCCGGGCCGGTGGGACGCCGGGACCAGGCGGGCCACGGTGATGACATGGAGGGCGTCGATACGCTGCCGCAAGCGCCCAGTCGGCGTCCTCCGCGATCGCGGGGCGGGGCGGTGCTCCGCAGCGCGACGGCCAGAGCGATGACCTGCTCGTCGTCGAAGAGCAGCGGCGGCAGCTGCGATCCGGGACGCGCAGACGGTATCCGCCGCCCGGGCCCTTATCCGTGGCGACCGGGTAGCCAAGGGCGCGCAGGCGGTCGATGTCACGGCGCACGGTGCGCACGGTGACCTCCAGTCGCCCGGCCAGGTCGTCTCCGCTCCACTCCGGTCGTGCCTGGAGCAGGGCCAGGAGCCGCGAGGACGCTTTCTGTATACCTCCAGCATGGGCCCAGTACAGGACACAACCTGTCCTGTACTGATGCCATGCTCTCTCACAGACCCCAGAGATGGGCATCCCGCCCTTCCATCGCATGTGCCTCATCCGGCACATTTCACGCTTGGAGCAGAGCGTGACCTGGGTTCTGGACGTCCCCGCCCCCTACAACGGCTGACCCACTCCGGGGCGGGCCCGCGACGGCTGCCCGCCCCGCTCGTCCTCGCCATCACCCCGCCGACGGCAGTCGGCCCACAGGGAAGCGGATCTTCTTATGCGCATGCGTCAGCTCGGCCGGACCGGTATCGAAGTCAGCGCCTACTGTCTGGGCACCATGATGTTCGGCCCGAACGGCAACCCGGATCACGACGCGTGCACCCGCATCGTGCACCGGGCCCTGGACGGCGGCATCAACTTCATTGATACGGCAGACGTCTACGGATACAGCGAGACCGAGCAGATCCTCGGCCGTGCCCTCAAGGGCCGCCGCGAGGACGTGGTCCTGGCGACCAAGTTCAACGGCCCCATGGGCGAGGGGCCCCTTCACCGCGGCAGCTCACGCCGCTGGATCATGAAGGCGGTCGAGGGCTCCCTGCGCCGCCTGAACACCGACTACATCGACCTCTACCAGATCCACCACCCCGACCCCCACACCGACATCGAAGAGACGCTGTCCGCCCTCACCGACCTGGTCCGATCCGGGAAAGTCCGCGCGATCGGCTCCTCCAACCTCCCCGCGAGCGACATCGTGCAGGCCCACTGGGTCAGCGAACGCCGGGGCCTGCACCGGCTGCGCACCGAACAGCCCACCTACTCTATCCTCAACCGGGCGATCGAGCGCGAGATCCTCCCCGTCGCCCGCCGCTTCGGCATGGGCGTGCTCGTGTGGAGCCCGCTGGCCATGGGCCTGCTCACCGGCCGCTACCGCAAGAACGACGCCCCGAGCAGCAACGCCCGCATGCACTGGGTCCCCGGGCACATGACCGATCCCCGCAAGCTCGACGCCGTCGAGCAGCTGATCCCCCTCGCCGAACAGGCCGGCCTGCCGCTCACCCACCTAGCCATGGCCTTCGCCACCGCCCACCCGGACGTCACCTCGGCCATCATCGGCCCCCGCACCCCCGACCAGCTCGACGACCTGCTGGCCGGCGCGGCGACCGTGCTCGACGACGCCGTCCTGGACCGGATCGACGAGATCGTCCCGCCGGGCACCGACATCGGCCCGCTCGACGTGGCCTACCAGCCCCCCTCCCTCACCGACACCGGCCGGCGGCGCCGCCCCGGCCCCGAGCGTGCGGCAGCCTGAGACCATGAGTGTCCTGACCCAGCGCGACCTCAACCGCGCCACCCTCGCCCGCCAGTACCTCCTCGAACGCGAGGACCGCACCGCCCTCGATGCCGTGTCCCACCTGGCCGGACTGCAGGCCCAGGCCCCGCAGGAACCGTTCACCGGCCTGTGGTCGCGCGTCAGGGCCTTCACCCCGGCCGACCTGGACAACCTGGTCACCTGCCGCCAGGTGGTGCGCACCCACCTCATGCGCCGCACCGTCCACCTCGTCACCGCCACCGACGCGCTCGCCTGGCGCGCCCGCCACGACGCCATGCTGCGGCAACGCGTCCTGTCCACCTACCGCAGCGAACTCGCCGGCATCGACCTGGACGAACTGAGCACAGCGGGCCGGGCCGTGATGGCCGACGGCCGGCCACGCACCATGGGCGAACTCGTCGGCGCACTCCGCGACCGCTGGCCCACACCGCCCGGCCGGGTGCTGGGCGAACTCCTCGTCGCCGCGCTCATCCCCATGGCCCAACTGCCCCCCAGAGGAGTGTGGAAGAAGACCGCGGGCGTCCACAACCTCCCCCTGTCCACCTGGCTGCACCAGCCCGTCCCCCCTCTGCCCGCGGACCCGGACGACCCGGTCGGACAGCGACTCGTCCTGCGCTATCTGGCCGCCTACGGCCCCGCCACCACCGCGGACATCCGCGCCTGGAGCGGCCTGGCCGGACTGCCCGCCGCGGTCAAAGCCCTCCGCGGCGACCTCATCACCCACCGCGACGAACGCGGCCGTCTCCTCCTCGACCTGCCCGACGCACCCCGCCCACCCGCCGACACCCCCGCGCCCGTCCGCTTCCTGCCCGCCTTCGACAACGCGATCCTCGGCTACCAGGACCGCAGCCGCATCATCGACGACCCGCACCTCGGCCTCTCCGTCGCCGGACAACGCGCCGCCCTCATCGACGGCCGCGTCGCCGCCACCTGGACCACCGGCGACCGCCGCCTCACGATCAGCCCCCTGCGCACCCTCACCCGCACCGAAGTCCGGGAACTGGAGGCGGAGGGCCAGAACCTGGCCACCTTCATGGACCAGGACATCGACACCATCCACGTCACCGAACCCGCCTGAACCGCGGCACCCCGCCCGCAGAGGTGCCGCGGCTGGACGCCGCGTGATTCCCGTCATCGACCAGGCGCGAGAGTTCTGTGAACGCCCCCGGAAGAGCCGCGAATCCGCAGGTCGCCACTGACGGAACTCCTCTCAAGCCGGCTCTATGCGAGAGGGCTCTTTCGGCAGGCCACCGTGTCATCGATTCAACAGAGGACGGTCAACGGTTCGTCATATTTGTCGGCATGATCCGCTGTAGTGTCCCAACGGAAATGGAGACCGGAGATCACATTGAGGTGCTGTAGGGCATGGTGAATTCAAGAAAATCCCGTTTCAGGCGGACCGTCATCGTTGGTGTCGGCATTCTGGGCGCGACAGCCGGTTCTGTTATTCCCGCGGGCGCTGCGGCGCCGGAACAATCCCGGAGTCTTCGTCCGTTCTACGAGCAGAAGATCGGCTGGAGCCCGTGCTCGTTCGACCGGGAAGTCGAGTGCGCTTCCGTTGAGGTCCCCCTGGACTACTCCCGCCCGGGCGGCGAACGCATATCCGTGGCCATCAGCCGTCAGAAGGCAGCGGACAGCAAGGCGCGGCGAGGCGTCCTGCTCTTCAACCCGGGCGGTCCAGGAGGGTCGGGGCTGACGAACCGGTACGGCAAGTCGGCACCCAAGGAACAGTTCAAGGACACTCCGCTCAACGCCGCCTACGACCTCATCGGGTTCGACCCCAGAGGTATCGGGAAGTCGGCACCGCTGCGATGTGAGAACTTCGACCTGCCCAACATCACATCGCGACCGTCCGACGCGGACTTCGACCACTTCGCGACCTGGGCGAAGGAATTCGAGAAATCATGCGACAAGCTGGACGGACAGCGCCGCAAACAATTCAACACCCGCAACACCGCCCGGGACATGAATGTGATCCGCGCGGCTCTGGGCGAGCGGCGGATCAACTACGTCGGGTACTCCTACGGCACCTACCTCGGAACCGTCTACGGAAGCCTGTTCCCCTCCCGGCTCGACCGGAGCGTTCTCGACTCCTCCGTCCACCCCGACAAGACCGGCTATACCTCTATGAAATCGAAGGCGGAGGCGGCACGGGGCTTCGTCGAGGAATGGGCCGGCTGGGCGGCGGAGCGCGACCAGACGTTCGGGCTGGGGCCGTCGGTCCCGGAGGTCATGGCGACGGTGGAGGCGGTGTCGTCCCGGCTTGCCGAGAATCCCGCCGGCGGCTGGGACCGGAACACCTTCGACGCCTTCCTGGGCTTCGACGCTCAAGATGTCGCCAAGTGGCAGGAGATGGCGGAACGCGTGGCCGGACTGAAGCCGGCCAGTAGCATTCAGTCGTTCCGCAAGGTTCCGCCCGTCCCGAAGGCGGCAGCCGAGCGTGAGGTCATCGAAGCAGCCACGTACACGATCCTGGCCGAGGGCGAGTGGCCGCAGGACACCGAAACCTATCGTGAGCAGGTCAAGAAGAACCGCGACCGCCTCCCTTACGGATTCGGCCCCATGGGCTCTCTCCCCCTGCCGCCTGCCTTCCGCTCCTTCGCACCTCCCGAGGCCCTGACCGACATCGAGCGTGACGGCTACCCCCGCGGCATGGTGATCCAGGCGAAGAGGGACTCCCAGACCCCGTACGAAGGCGGCGTGGCGATGGCCAAGCGGCTCGGCAGCGTGCTGGTATCCGTCGACGACCACCAGCACACGCAGTACGCGTCGACAAACAACAGGTGCGTGGACGAGCCGGTGACCGAGTACCTCATGCAGGGCACCCTTCCGTCAAAGCCCGTCAGCTGCCCCGCAGCAAAGACCGGCTGACCCGGAGACCTCTGCGGGGCCCGTCAGCACGCTGACGGGCCCCGCGCCATGCCGGCCTCGGGCCACGGCGGAACCGGGGGCAGATACCCGTGTTGCCCAGTGCAATCCGCGAGGAACACCCCGGCGCGGTCGTTCCCGTCCCCGACCTCGACAACACGGCCCCCGGTGGCTCTGAGGTGACCGGGAGCCGGACCGGTGCGCGGTCGATCACGACACCAGCCGCCAATTCGGGCGCATCCCGGGGCCTGCGGGCTCACCGGGGGCTCGCCTTCTGCGCAGGGATGCGAGGGCGGGGTATGGGCCACGGGAGAACCTCAACGAGGTTCCGAGCCCGGCGACCGCGTAGGCCGACCGCCCGGCCGGGAGAATCAGCTGGAGCGGGCCACGGGCCAACGGGGACAACGGGCTTATCCCGAGGCCCCGGCGCGGCCGGCGAGGACGGCCTTCGCACGCCCGAGATCAAACGGTGCCGTCGCCTCCGCGAGGATACGGGAGGCAGTGACGACCGAGAGGGTGCTGCCGTTCTACGCGCACGGCGTCGAGCTCGGCACCCCTTGCATGGTGCTGTCGAGGCTGTCGATGTGCTCCTCGACCCAGGTCCGCAGGAGACGCAGGGGCACGGCCGCGCTGTGGCCGAGGGTGGTCAGGCTGTACTCGACGTGCAGGGGGACCGCGGGATAGACGGTGCGGTCGACGAGCCCGGCGCCCTCCAGACGCCGCAGGGTCTGCGTGAGCACCTTGGGGCTGACTCCTTGCAGGAGCCGCTGCAGTGCGCCGAAGCGTTGTGGGCCTTCCTCAAGGGCTCCGATGGCCAGGGCTGACCACTTGTTGGCCAGCAGGTCCAGCAGGGCCCGGCAGGGGCACTGGGCCGCGTACACGTCGTGATGGTCGTGCTGTCCGGTCAGGCAAAGGGTGGTCACAACGCTCCAAGCTGCATGCTTCCCCATGGGAAGTAGATTCCCTTGATGGTAACCACCTCCCCGGGCATACGGTCAACCCACTGGATCGGGGGTCGGTACGCGGCCTTTCGGCATATTTTCTGGGAGTTGGCATATGTCTACGATGCGCGCGGTGGTGCAGCATGCCTTCGGCGGCCCGGATGTCCTGCGGGTGCGTGAGGTGCAGCGGCCCGTGCCGCTGCCGACCGAGGTCCTGGTCCGGGTGCACGCCGCCGGGATCAACCCGGTCGACTGGAAGACCCGGAGCGGCGGCGGGATGGCCGGAGTGCTTGGCGAGCCGCCGTTCACCCTGGGCTGGGACGTCTCCGGTGTCGTGGAGGAGACCGGCTTCGGCGTGACCACGCTCAAGCCCGGCGACGAGGTGTACGGGATGCCGTGGTTCCCCCGCGCGGCCGGCGGCTACGCCGAGTACGTCACCGCCCCGGCCCGCCAGTTCGCCCGGAAGCCCGCGAGCATCGGCCACGAGCAGGCCGCCGCCGTACCGCTGGCCGCTCTCACCGCCTGGCAGGCCTTGGTGGACACCGCCCACGTCCGCCCCGGCCAGCGGGTACTGATCCACGCCGCCGCCGGAGGTGTCGGACACTTCGCCGTCCAGTTCGCCAAGCACCTGGGCGCCCACGTCACCGGCACCGCCAGCGGCCCGCGCCACGCCTGGCTCACCGCACTCGGCGCCGACGAACTCATCGACTACACCGCCGTCCGCTTCGAGGAGCACGTCAAGGACATCGACACCGTCATCGACCTCGTGGGCGACACGCACGACAACACCAGCACCCGCTCGCTCGACGTGCTGCGCCCCGGCGGACTGATCGTCGCGATCCCCGCGGGCGTCTCACCCGAACTCCTCCAAGCGGCGCAGTCGCGGGGGCTGCGCACCAGCCCGTTCCTCGTCGAGCCCGACGGCCCGGCCCTCACCCGCATCGCCGAACTGATCGACGCCGGCGAGGTCAGCGTGGAGGTCGAGGAGGCATTCCCGCTGGAGCAGGCCGCCCAGGCCCACACCCGCGGCCAGCGCGACCGCACCCGGGGCAAGCTCGTGCTGCGCGTCTCTACCTGATCCTCGCCCGGCTGCCGTTGGTCCCCGGCACGGGCCCGGCCCCAGCGTCACCTCGGACCCGGCCCCGATCCGCGCAAAAGGGCGCCGCCGAGGGCTGCACCCGCCCGCAGTCGGCGACCGTCACCTTCACCGATTCCACGACTTGAGGGAGTTCACCGTGTTCTACGAGCTTCGGCGCTACCAGACCAGGCCCGGACGCCGGGCTGAGTGGGTCCGCTACATGGAAGACGTCGTCATCCCCTTCCAGACGTCGATGGGGATGACGGTCACCGCGTCCTTCATCGACGAAGAGGACCAGGACGGATACGTCTGGATCCGCCGCTTCGGCGACGAGGCACAGCGTGAGGAGCTGTACGCCGCCGTCTACCAGAGCGAACGCTGGCAGGAAGAGATCAGCCCGGTCGTCGACGACCTGCTGATCCCGGAAGAGTCCGTGGTCACCCGTGTGGCACCTACACCGCAGTCCCCGCTCCGGTGAAGGATCCCACCCACACGGGAGACGGTTCAGGTGCACAGCGCAACCCGGTCGAGATCCCTGCCACTCCGCCGGTCACCCGCCTCAGGGCCATGGCGAGGTGCGTCGTGGTGCCGTCCTGAGCGAGTGTCCGTCCGAAGCCTCGTCTCACGAAGCGGCAAGGGAGGTGGGCAGCTGCTGCCGATGAGACGTCTTTGACAGCCTCGGTTCCGGACGGCTTCAGGCCGACGGGAGGATCGCTTCGATGAGGTGCGATCCGGGTGTGGTCAGCGCGGCGGAGAACTGTTCGGCCAGTTCCGTTGTGCTCGCAGCCCCGGACGCGGGGACGCCCATGCCGCGGCCATGGCGGTGAAGTCGATGTCGGGTCTACTCAGGTCGAAATCACCAACGAACCCCCGCCCCGCCCTCTCGCTGCCCGGCGCGCACCATGGCCTCAACGGCCTCCGCGAGCGCGCCGAACTGCTCGGCGGAAGCCTGGAGTCGGGACCATCCGAAGACGGCGGCTGGCAGGTCCGGCTCCGCCTCCCGGACCGCCGCAGCTGATTACGTCCTTCGCATCAGTTGCACGGCTCCTCTCCGCCTGAGTCACGTGCGTGTGCGGCCTCACCTCCTGGCGCTCTCCACCTTCCACGGGCTGGCAGGCAAGCCGGGCGACCCGCCCTCATCTCCCGCCCATCACCCGCAACGGCCCAAGGGAAAGGAAAGCGACGACCACGACCGGGAGCTCACGGCCCGGGCCCTGAGCGCCGGCTGCGTGAGAAGAACGCGATCTGCACGACCCCCTCACATCCCAGCTCGGGCACCACCTCCTCGGCCGATGCTGCGCGCTCCAGCCTCAGTCCGGCCCGGACGAGGCGGGCGGCTGGTGTGCCGGCCGCCCCACCGGGCAGCCAGAGCGGAGATCAACAGCAGTCCGCGGGCCGCTCAACGCACCGTGCTCGGGATCCCGTACCCGGAAATCCGGGCCCGGGCCCGGGGCCGTGTGTCCGGTACCCCGATCCGCCCGCAGGCAAGGCGGCCTCGGCGACCGCTGCCTTGGCAGGGTGTTCACGCCGGACACCTGCGGGATCAACGTCTTCGGTTCCCAGGACGGCCCCCGGCCGAGAATCGATCTGATCAATGCCTGGGATCGGAAAAGATTGCTTCCCCTGATGCTACGGGCTGCCTAGATTCACACCACGGCTTCACCCGTGGACATGTGGAGGAAACGATGACCGCACTCGGAGCGGCCCGGCCGCCGGGGCAGACCCATGAGATCCTCGCCAAGGTCGAAGCCGACCTGGAAGAGGATCTGCTGCCGGTCGAGATCTTCAACGATGCCGGCGTCTTCCAGGCGGAACTCGAACGCATTTTCGCCGGCAGCTGGGTCTTCGTCGCTCATGAGAGCGAGATCCCGAAGGCGGGCGACTTCGTCCAGCGCCGCATCGGCCTCGACCCGGTGATCGTGACACGGGACGGCCAGGGCGGAATCAACGTGCTGTCGAACTACTGCCGGCACCGGGGGACCCAGGTCTGCCAGACCGACCAGGGCAACTCCCGTTTCTTCACCTGCAACTACCACGGCTGGACCTACGCCAACAACGGCGAACTGATCGGCACCCCCTTCATGCACCGCGCCTACGGCAAGCCCGTGGACAGGCAGCAGTGGGGCCTGCTCAAGGCCCCGCGGGTCGAGACGAGGTGCGGGCTTGTCTTCGCCTCCCTGGCCGAGCACGGCGAGTCTCTGGACGAGTACCTGGGAGGCGCCGGCTGGATGCTCGATGCCCTGCTGCGCATGCATCCGGACGGTATGCGTGTCGCGGGACCTCCGGACCGCTACCGCGTCAAGGCCAACTGGAAAACGGCCGCTGAGAACTTCGCCGGGGACATCTACCACGTCCCCACGCTGCACGGCAGCATGGAGGAGGTCGGCATCGCCCGCGGACTCGACTCCGGCGGCGAGTTCGGCCGGCCGTACCAGTTCGAGAACGGTCACTCGTTCATGGGAATCGCCTGGACGCAGGCATCCGGCCCCTTCTTCGAGTTCTGGGGATACCCGCCGGAGATCAAGGACCACTTCGACCTCTCCGCCCTGGACGAGACACAACGCCACGTGGTCACACACGACGGCCCGATCGTCGGCACCGTCTTCCCCAACCTCAGCTTCTACCGGGGTGCGGCCGTGGACGGCGCCGGCCGGATGTCCGTCATCACCTCCTTCCGGCAGTGGCAGCCCATCGGCCCCGGTGAACTCGAAGTGTGGAGCTGGCAGTTCGTGTGGTCCTTCCAGGACGACGATTCGGCTCTCCAGGATGCGGTCATCGGACAGCTGCACTTCGGCTCCGCCGGTGTCGCGGAACAGGACGACACCGTCGCATGGGAGGGCGCCCCGCGGGCCGGAGCCAGCCCCTGGGCACGGAGCAAAGGCATGGCCTTCCACTTCCAGCAGGGCAACAACTCCGAGGTCGACCAGTCCCCGGACCCCCTGTGGAAGGGACCGGGCATCCGCAGGCTCACCGGCTTCGGCGAACACAACCAGCTCGCCTTCTACCGCAACTGGCTGCGCGTGATGACCCAGCGCGCCGACGAGAAGGCGGTGTGACGATGACCGCCGCAGCTTCCTCACCCACCTCGGCGAACGGCACCACGGTCGACGGCGATGTGTACGCCGCGGTGTGCACGTTCCTGGCCACCGAAGCACGACTGCTGGACGAAGGCCGCGAGGAGGAGTGGTTCAAGCTCCTCGCGGACGACCTTCTCTACACCATCCCGATTCGGCAGGCCGCCGAGCCACGATCGGCGGAGGTCGACCGGAAGGCCTTCCGGCTTCGGGACACCAAGGCCGACATCCGTCTGCGACTGAACCGGCTCGCCACGAACCACGCCTACTCCGAAGTGCCGCCCTCACGCACCATGCGGCTGGTGGGCAGCGTCACCGTCACCACCGGACAGTGGCACGGCCTGCTGGAAGTCTCCAGCGCACTGCTCCTCTACCGGCAGCGCGGCATCGACCCGCACTTCGACCTCATCCCCTGCCGGCGCAACGACATCCTGCGCCGGTGGGAAGGCAACCTCACGCTGGTCTCGCGCGAGGTGATCCTCACCGAGACCAGCCTGGCCACACCGAACCTCGGAGTCCTGCTGTGAGCGCGCAAACCCACGTCGCCGTCGACCCCGGCAGATGCCGGGCGTACGGACTCTGCGTCACGATCCACCCCGACGTCTTCAGCGTCCCGGCCGGCAGCTCCACCGTCCAGCTCCTGCGCGAGGCCGTGGACGCTCCTGACCTGGAAGACGTCGAAGAAGCCGCGCGTGCATGCCCGGCCCGGGCCATCACCCTGCGAACCCCGGAAACGCCATGAACACCCCTCGGAACGCCGTGGTCGCGGGTGCGTCCGCGGCCGGCCTGGCCGCGGCGGACGGACTCCGCGAGGGCGGTTGGGAGGGCACCATCACGGTGCTCGGCGAAGAACAGCACCAGCCCTACGACCGCACGATGCTCTCCAAAGGAGTGATGGCGGCCCACCCGGGTCCACCGGCCCCCCTGCGCTCGCCGGAGCACCTGGCGCAGCGAGACATCGACGTGCGGCTCGGCCAGGCCGCCCGGGGCCTGGACATCGACCGTCGGCTGGTGGTGACCAGCGAGGGTGAGGCGTTGCCCTACGACATCCTGGTCCTCGCCACCGGCAGCCGCGCCCGGATCATGACCACCACGGACGGACGGCCGCTGCCGGTGCTGCGCACCGTCGACGACCTTGCGCGTCTGCGTGACACCGTGTCCGGCGGTCAGCCGGTGACCCTGGTCGGCGCGGGCCTGATCGGTCTGGAGATCGCAGCGGCTCTCCACGCCCGGGGACATGCGCTGACCGTGATCGGCGACGCGGCCCTCCCTCTGGCGGACAGTTTCGGGGACGAGGTCGCGAGGTGGCTGTGGGACCTGCACACCAGCCGCGGCGTCGTCGCGACCCTGGGCCGGAAAGTGCTCGCCGTCTCCGGCCGGCCGGGCACCTACCGCGTTCACCTCGACGACGGAACCCGCCATGACACCGACATCGTCCTGGCCGGGATCGGCGCCGTTCCCCGCGACGAATGGCTCATCGGATCCGGAGTGCGACTGCGAGACGGCGTGCTGTGTGACGCCGCCGGCCGCACGAATGTCCCCGGCGTCTGGGCCGCGGGCGACCTGGCCAGGACACGCACAGGCACAGACGACCGGGCAACCGCCTTCGGGCACTGGACCAATGCCGCGGAACAGGGCCGCAACGTGGGCCTCAACGCCGCCCGCGGGGAACACACCGCCTATCACGGCCTGCGCTCATTCTGGACAGTCCAGTACGGGCGCACCATCCGCTCCCTGGGCACACGCCGTGGCGGCGACCGGGACGAGACCGTCGAGGGCGACCTGGCCAGCGGGGAGTTCGTCGTCCTGCACAGCGCACCCCGCGGCGAAACCCTGCACGCCGTCACCGCGTGCGGCCGGGACCGTTCCCTGCGCGGCTACCGCAAGCTGCTCCTCGCCGGCGCCTCGCTGTCCCAGGCCCGGGAACTGGCACAACGGCAACGCGGCTGACCGCCGCAGACACACCACCCAACGCCCACCCTCACCCGAAAAGAGACGGAAGACCATGAAGATGTTCGACGAGGACGTCGTCCTCATCCTCGGCGGCGGCTCAGGCCTGGGCCTGGGTATCGCCCGCCACTTCGTCGACGAAGGCGCCCGCGTCGCCGTGTTCGAGATCTCCGAGACCAAACTCAAGACCCTCGAAGCCGAGTTCGGCGACCAAGTCCTGCTGTTCCACGGGGACGTCACCAACCCCCAGGACCTGATGGACTGCCGCCAGGCGATCACCGACCGCTGGGGCCGGCTCGACGCACTCGTCGGCTCCCAGGGGATCTTCGACGGCCAGGTTCCCCTCAAGGAGGTGGCACTCGACCGCGTCCCCCCTCTCTTCGACGAGCTCTTCCGCGTCAACGTCCTGGGCTACATTCTGGCCTGCAAGGTCTTCGTGGAACTCCTGGAGGCCAGCAACGGATCCATCGTGCTGACCGCCTCGGTGGCCGCCTACGCCGCCGACGGCGGCGGCCTGATGTACACCGCCACCAAGGGAGCGGTTGTCAGTGCGGTGCGGCAGCTGGCGTTCGAGTTCGCTCCCCGGGTGCGGGTCAACGGCGTGGCGCCGGGCGCCATCGCCGAGAGCCAGCTCCGGGGGCCCAAGTCGCTCGGTCTCGAGGGATTCAAGCAGTCCGACATCCCGCAGGACGCCATGCTCACCACGTTCCGCAAGCTCACACTCATGCGCGAGCTTCCGACACCATGGGACTACGCGCCGGTGTACGCGTTTCTCGCCTCGCGCCACAACACCGTGGTGACGGGACAGACCGTGCTGCTCGAGCAGGGAGCCCTCAACCGGGCTTCCCTCAGCGCTCCCGGCGCGACCGGGGGAATCGGAGCCTGAGATGCCGGGACGGCGTCAAGGCCCGGTGGTGATCTCGGCGGCCAGATCGACCAGCTGCTGCCGGAGCCAGCGGTGAGCGGGATCCCGGTCGGTCCGCTCGGACCACACCAGTGTCTCCGTCAGCGCCTGCAGGTGCTCGATCGGGGGTTCCAGCAGTTTGATACGGGTCTGATCGGCAAGGTCGCGGGCCAGCCGCTCCTGAAGGACGGTGATCAGTCTGGTGCCCCGGAGCAGGAACGGCGCGATGCCGAACTCGGTCGTGATCTCGACGTTGCGGGGCACCCCCAGCAGGTCCAGCTGGGCCTCAAGATGCGATCTGCTCCGGCCCGACCAGGTGGCCAGATAGGGAAGCGTGCAGAACTGCTCGTACGTGATCTCGTCCCCGACGTCCGGATGGTCACGGTCGACAGCGACGACGTAGCGGTCGGTGAACAGCGTCCGGTGCGGCATGCGCTGGAGCCCGGGAAAGCTCTCCCCGGGAGTGATCAGCACATCGACTTCGTGGCGCCGCAACCGCTCGGCGAAGTCGTCGGCGGGCGGCTCGATATGCAGCCTGACCAAAGGCGCCTCCGCCTCCAGACGGACCAGCAGGGGATGCAGGAACGAGTACGTCAGGTGGTAGTTCGTCATCAGCAGGGTGAAGGCGCGCGCATCGGTCCTCGGATCGAACTCGGTGCGTCCGGCCAGAACCCGCTCGATATCCACCAGGATGGCGCGCACCGGCTCCAGCAACGACTCCGCCATCGGCGTGGCCACCAGGCCCCGCCCCCTGCGCACCAGCACCGGGTCATGCAGCAGCTTGCGCAAACGCGCCAGTGTCGAGCTCATCGCCGACTGGCCCACGCCCAGGCGCTGAGCTGCCCGCGTGACGCTGCGTTCGCAGACGAGTGCCTCGAAGGCGACCAGGAGGTTCAGGTCGATCCGTCGGAGGTCGAAGGAGTCGTTCACAGCACCAAAGTAATTGATCAAAACGATTCATGGTGGCGAACTCATTGATCAGATCGCAGTACTTTCATGAAGGGCAGGCAAGCATGAGTGACGTTTCCATGGCGGCGGGCCCGCAGGACCAGACCCTGGAAGGTGCACGGGACTGGCTCCGGCGGCACCTGGAAGCCAGCCGGCACCCGCTGGGCTTCGTCGACAAGCGAGCCGCCGAACGAGCCATCGGCAGGCTTCCCGGAATCGACCCGGTCGCCTGGAGCGACACCTGGCTGGCAGAGGCCGGGCAGTTCGCGGCCGAGGCTGCCGCGGCCGAAGAGGCGGGCCGGCTCCTCACCGCGCGGGACTCCTGGAGGCAGGCCTACCGGTTCGCCTTCATGGGCCGCTATCCGGTCCCGAACCACCCCGCGAAGGAAGCGGCGTACACCAAGGCACGGGAGTACTTCCTGCGGGCTGCGGCTCTGGACGACCCGCCCGTCGAGAGGGTGGTCGTCCCGTTCGCCGGCCGACCCGGTGAAGGCGAAACCGTCGCGTTCTACACAGCACGGCCGAACGGGGTCGCCCGCCCTCCCGTCGTCATGATCTGGGCGGGAATCGACTCATGGAAGGAGGACGTGCTCTTCCTCTGCCGGCCCTACTGGCAGCGGGGCATCGCCACCATCCTGGTCGACATGCCCGGCGTCGGCGAGTCCCCGGTCCTGGCCGGCACGGACGCGGAGCGCCAGTGGGACCCGGTCTTCGACTGGATCGAAGCCAGCGAGCTGGACGAAACCCGCGTGGCGGCCCTGGGCGGGTCCTTCGGGGGCTACTGGGCCCACAAACTGGCCCACACCCACCGGGACCGGCTGGTCGCCGCCGTCAACTGGGCCGGCGGAGTACACCTCACCTTTCAGCGGCCGTGGCAGGAGAAGTCACGCAACGCCTCCTCCTACCTCATGGACCTGATGGCGGCGCGCGCACGCATCTTCGGCGGCTCGACGTTCGAGGACTACGTCACCCGGTGCCCCGAACTCTCCCTCCTGGACCAAGGGCTGATGGACGAACCCTCATGTCCCCTGTTGCTGGTGAACGGCAAGGACGACCTCCAGAACACCTCGAAGGACATCGCACTGGCGCTGGAACACGGTAATCCCAAGACCGCCCGGCTCTACCCGGGCGGCCACATGGGCGCCGACATGCAGACCATCCAAGACGCCATCGCACAGTGGCTGACCCCGTACCTCCTCGGCCCCGCTACCCAGGGAACGCGATCGTGACCAAGCACCTCATCACCCACCTTCGCCACGTGGACATCGCGATGCCCGACTTCGACAGGCAACTGGAGTTCTACCGCGGCCCGTGGGGGCTGACCGAAGTCGCCGACGACTCCGGCGTCCATTTCCTGGCAGCCGAAGGCTCTCCCGAGAACTACATCATGCGCCTGCGCCGGGACAACGCGAAGCGGCTGGACCTCGTCGCCTTCGGCGCCGCCTCGCCGTCGGACATCGACGAACTGGCCACACAGCTGACCAGCGGCGGCGTCCCGATCGTGCACGAGCCCCGCACGCTCGACACACCGGGAGGCGGATACGGGCTCCGGTTCTTCGACTGCGACGGCCGCGTGATCGAGGTCTCCGCAGAGGTCCGGACACGAGCCCATCGCAAAGTCGAGGCGCGGGAGTCGATCCCGGTCCGGCTGTCCCACTTCGTGGTCAACTCACCGACACCCGAGGCGACGGTTGCGTGGTACATCAGGCACCTCGGCTTCCGGCTGACGGACACCATGGCCCTGCCGCACATGGGCGAGTTCATGTGGTTCCTGCGGTGCAACGAGTGGCACCACAGCTTCGCCGTGTCCAGAGGGCCGCACGTGTCCTTCCACCACGCTTCCTTCCAGATGAGGGGCATCGACGAATACATGCGGGGCACCGGCCGCATGCTGCGCGGCGGTGTCGAGAAGGTCTGGGGACCGGGCCGGCACAAGGCGGGCGACAACACCTTCAGCTACTTCCTCGACCCCGTGGGCAACACCGTCGAGTACACGACCGAGCTGGAACTCGTGGACGAGGACACCTGGCACCCGACGGTCTTCGACGCGAGCGACGAAGACGTATCGGATCAGTGGGGGACCGCGAACCCCATGAACGAACTCGTCGCATCGCGTCAGTTCAACGATCCCGACCCGGGCCTCTTCATCGCACCGCCCATCTAAGGGCTCGCGGAGAATCAGCATGCTGACCTGATCTCTGCAGGGTTGCTGTTCGTGAGGAACGCGGTGACGTCGGCGGGTGGGCGGAACCCGGCCGTCGAGGACCGATCGGTGCAGCCGTGGTCGGCGAAGAAGGGCCGGAGTCGATGAACGGCCCTGGCGATGGTGCCGCCGTTGACGCCGAAGGCGTCTGATCCCGATCCTCCAGCGGGGCCTCGACCGTCCGTGCGACGACTCCACCCTTCTACGGCCGTCCGCCACCCCCGGCGGACGGCCGTACGCCGGGCCGGGCAACGGCTGCTGACGCCTACCGGCTCGCCGGAGAGCGAACCCACCGTGACCTGTTGGCGCCGGCATGTACGCAGCTGGACGCACGCAGTCCGGTCGTGGCTGACGGCTCAGCCACCTGGTCCGGGCACGCGTGCCCTGGGAGGCGAGCGATCTCCGCAGCCGCCGGCACCGGCTGACGGACCTGCCCACGGCGGACACGTACGACGGTGACGGCGCCGAGCCGGCTGACACGGGCGCCGGACGCCTGGGCGCAACCATGCCCTCACCGTCACGAGGGGCGCAGCGATCGCGATCACCGGTTGGGAGCCCCGCGCGGGGCCCTTCCACGACAAGCTCCAGCAGCCGGCCGGTGCTCTCCCGCCGCCGTGTTCCGTGCATCTGGTGGTGGCGCCTGCCGAACCAGGCTCCAGCGAGCATTCAGAACTCGAAACCGTCATGGGGTTCCACGCGTTCGCCACACCCCGGTAGGCCAGCCGGAAGGGGCAGGGCCTCGGCACTCAGGGGTGCGTGGCCGTGAATCTTGCTGCAGTGCGCAGGAAACGGTTGCCGAGATGAGTGAAGGCGTCGGTGAGTTCCGGGGGACCGACAACTTCGATGTCGGCATCGTATTTGGCAAGAGCCGAGGCGAGGCTGGGCCAGGACCAGGATCCGAGGGTGAGGCGGCAGCGACCGTCCCCGAGGTCCTCGACGAGGCCCTCGCGGGTGTAGAGCGCCGCTGTGGCGGCGTCCAGATCGAGGATCACGGTGCCCTGGCACGGCCAGTTCCCGGAGTGGTCGGTGGAGCCGCGGAAGACGCTGGTGGCGTAGGTGGCGACATCACCGCCGGGAACCTCGCGCCGGGTGAACCGGGGGCCGGTGGGAGTGCGCGGGGTGATCCGGTCGGCGCGGAAGGTACGCCAGTCCTGCCGGTCGAGGTCGAAGGCGATGAGGTACCAGCGCCCGGCCCAGGTGATAACACCATGCGGTTCGACGCGACGCGGCGGCTTCCCGGTTACCTGCTCGTTGCCGTCGCCACTGGCGTAGTCGAAACGCAGGATCTCGCAGGCGTGGACGGCGGCGCTGATCGTGAACAGCGTACCGCTGTCGACCGTGGCCGGCGGCCGGGTTTCAGGCGGTTCCACGGCCGTGACCTGCAGGGCGTTGATCCGGTGGCGCAGCCGGGCGGGCATGACCTGGCTGATGCTGTTCAGTGCCCGCGCGGCAGGTTCAGCAAGGGTGTCGTCCGGCCGGCTCGCGGTGATCTGCAGGGCGACGGCGAGTGCGAGGGCTTGGTCGTCGTCGAACAACAGCGGCGGCAGCTCGGTACCGGTGCTGAGCCGGTAGCCGCCGTCGGGTCCCTTCACCGCGGCGACGGAGTAGCCGAGCTCACGGAGGCGGTCGACATCACGGCGCACGGTACGCAGGCTGATACCGAGACGGTCGGCCAGCAGGGCGCCGGGCCAGTCACGGCGTGCCTGCAGCAGTGACAGCAGAGCCAGCAGTCGGGCAGAAGTTTTCGGCATACGGTCCATTCTGCCCGGAGTAGGTGCCACAACCTGGCACCTACCTCTGAGAGTGTCGTTCTCGAACCGGTCGGCCCGTGAATGGACGGAGATTCCGCCGGTGCGGGGCCCCCTCCCCCATGGCCCCACTCGCCCCACTCATGTACGGAGTCAGCAGCATGTTCGATGTCCTCGGCGACCTGAACCTGGTCGGGATCCTGATCGGCTTCATTGCGTTCACCCTGCTCGGCGGTGTCTGGTTCGCCGTGCTGTTCCCCAGGGCGTACAACCGGTCGCTGGGCCGTGATCCTCAGGCCAAGCCGGAAGGCTCGCCGCTGTTCTTCGCCGGACCGGCGCTGACCTCTCTGGTCATCACACTCACCAGCGCGATCATGATGGCCGCGCTGGAGATCGACACCCTGGGCGACGCGATGCTGTTCGGCTTCATCGTCGGCTTCGGCTACCTCACCGCCAACACCGTCAACATCGCCATCAACCCGAACTTCCCCCGACCGCTGTTCTACGCGGCGATCTCCGGCGGCTACAACCTCATCGGCAGTCTGATCGTCAGCGCCATCCTGCTGGCCTTCTGACAGCGCCGACGAGATCGGCGACGGTCGACTCGGACACCGTCTAGCGAAATATGCCAGATACGGCAGAAATATTCCTGCGGGAATTCCGCGGGACCCAGCACCACCTCACAGGAGTCACCATGGCTTTCACCACCACCACCCACCTCAACTTCCAGGGCAACGCCCGCGAGGCGCTGGAGTTCTACCACTCGGTCTTCGGCGGCCGGCTCACCGCCGTCACCTACGGTGACTTCGGCATGCCGAAGGAGCTGCCCGACGCCAGCAAGATCGTCTTCGGTCAGATCACCGGCGCCGACGGTTTCGGCATCATGGCGTACGACATCCCCGCCCAGGCCGGTGCCCAGGCCGGGCAGGCCAGTACCACCCGGCGTGAGAACGGCATGACGCTCACCCGAGAGCCGTTCTTCATGTCCCTCCGCGGGGAGAGCGCGGAGGAGGTTGGCGAACTGTGGAAGAAGCTGTCCGTGGGCGCGACCGTTGTCGAGGACTTCGGGCCCGCGCAGTGGGCACCGGCCTTCGGGATGCTGACCGACCAGTTCGGGGTCACGTGGATCCTCGACGTGGCCGCCGAGTACACCGCAGGCTGACAGACGTTTTCCCGGGAGTGCATGCCACGTCACCGTGCCTGGTATGCACTCCCGCTCCCGCGGCCAGTCGGCACGTCGTCGGCCCAGCTCACCGGGCGGCGGGATGAAGGCTGCCCTCGAGTATGTGCAACCGCCGCTGATAGTGGCGCCGCCCTCAGGCGGACAGAAGAACGCACTGCCGGACCCACTGCTCTCGCGTCTGCTGGTTCCGCTTCTCAATGAGGCAGAATGCGCCGCCCCCGACAACCTCGGTTCCGACAACCGACTTGCCTAATGAACGGCGAGGGCATGCCACAGCGATGCGCCGAAGGCGGCGGTCGGATGTCTCCTGCCCAGGAGAACCAGGCCGTCGCGCTCCAGATAGAGGTGTCCGCCGACCACGGCGGGCGCGACGGTCACGGGGTGGACTCCGGGCCGGTGCGGGGCTCCGCAGCGGTGCGGGAAGCGGGAGCCGGGTAAGGAACGGCAGTTCCCGCACTGTGGACGGGGAGGGGGTTGGTCATCAGGTCGCCACCAGGGGAGGAAGGGGTATCGGTCGGGTCGGGGGCGCCGGGCATCCGGCGCAGGCCGCGCAGCGGGGAGCGCGCGAGGATCAGGAACGGGACGGTGAGCAGAACCGCTCCGGCGGCGAGCGCGGGCCTGATCCCGGCACAGGTGCCGAGGGTGCCCGCGGCCAGCGCGGCAAGAGGGCGGGCGACCGCGCAGAGCCAGGTGCTGACGGCTTGCATCCGGGCCTGCATTGGGGGTTCGGCGACCAGCTGCCGGAGCGTGCGCTGGGTCACCCCGGCCGCGCCCGCGCAGGCCATCTGGACGAACTGCGCGATGCCGAGGGTGATCTGCCAGCCGGCTCCGGGGCCGGCGCACAGCAGGGGAAGGTGGGCGATGGGGGTGAGTGCGAGCGCGGTGAGCATCATCGACCCGGGCCCGAACCGCTCAGCGAGGCACGGGGCGAGCAGCGCGCCGATCGCGGCGCCGAGTGCCCCGGCTCCCAGGATGATCCCGAACACCGTGCCGGGCATGGCGAGGTGCCGCAGTGCGTAGAGCGGCCACAGGGTGACCAGGACGCCGAGGCCGACGGCGACGGTCGCGTTGACGAGGGTGAGGATGAGCAGCGTGTGGTCCCGGCGGACGTAGCGCAGCCCGTCGCGGATCTCGGCGGTGATCCCCCGGCCGGCTCGTGCCCGCCGGACGGGTTCAGGGCTGCGGATACGCGCGGTGCACCAGATGCTGACCAGGTAGGACACGACGTCCCCGGTCAGCGCGCGGGCCGGGCCCGCGAACGTGGCGAGGGCGGCGCCGAGGTGGTTCCCGGCCGCGCCCGCGACCGCGAACACCGCCCCGATCCGGGCGTTGCCCAGCTGGAGGAGCCGCCGTTCCACGAGAGCGGGCAGGAAGCTGATGGCCGCCGCGTCGTGGACGACCTGAGCCGCGCCCTGGACGGCCGCGACCGTCATCAGCAGGGGAAGGGTCAGCGTGCCGGTGGAGGCGGCGACCGGGACACAGGCCAGCGCTGCGGCGCTGACCAGGTCGCCGGCCATCATCTGGCGCCGATGGGAGCAGCGGTCGGCGAGGGCCCCGGCGGGCAGGGCGAGCAGCGCGGGCGGGAGCTGTCCGGCGAACGCGAGGAAGGCGACCTCGGCGGTGCCGGCGTTGAGGTGGAGGACGGCGAGGAGGGGAAGGGCGACCTGGCTGATCGAGCTCCCCGCCACGCTGGTGGTCTGCCCGGCCAGGTAGAGGCGGAAGTTCCGGTGCCGCCACAGCGACCGGGCGGCGTCCGGCTCCCTGCGGGGCGCGGCCCGTGCGGCGGGCGCGCGCGGGCGCGGAGTTGTCACGGAACGGTGCTGAGCTGCCCGCTGTTTCGGCGCGGGGTCAGCCGGCGGGGTCGGTTGGCGGATCGGCTCCTGCGGGTCGGGGACGGGCACGGGGCCTCCGGAACGGAAGTCGGGGAGGGGCACTGGTGCTCTATTAACCGGACCGGGGGCTCCGGCGGCACGGCCCGGGCCGGGTCATGTCGTGAACGCGAGTTCGTTTTCCGGAGTGGGTGCCGGGCGGCGGCGTGCCCCGGACCGTCGTCCTCGTGGTCCCGGTGCGGAGAAGGGGGTTCACAGGTGCTCCAGCAGGGCGGCGACGCGCCGGGCGTCGCGGACGCTGAGCTGTGTGTAGAGGGTGAGCGCCTGGTCGAGCAGAGCGTGTGCCTCAGCGGGGCGGGCCGCGTCCCGGTGGGTGAGGCCGAGGAGTTCGAGGCTCCGGGCGCGCCAGCGGGGCACCCCGAGTTCGGTGAACTCCCGGGCCGCCTGTCGGCCCGCGTCGACGGCGGCGTGGTCGTCTCCGGTGAGGGCGTACGCCCGGCCCAGCCAGGCCAGCGCCCGGCCCGCGTCCACCCGGTCGCCGATCCCGGCCAGGACCGTACGGGCGCAGGACAGCCGCTCGATCGCTGTGCGTCCGTCGTCCTCGTCGAGGGCGACCTGGCCGAGTGCGGTGTCGGTGAGCGCCGCCGACCGGCGGTGGGCCAGCAGCTCCGGTTCGTCTCCGGCTTCCTCGGCGGCCTGGGCGAGCGCGGCGCGCAGTTCCTTGGCCTGCTCCAGCGGGCCCTTGGCGGCGACGGGTTCGTCGGCCGCGAGTTGGGTGGCCCCGATGTCGTGCAGGGCCTGTGCCTCGCCGCGCTCGTCGCCGTCGGCGCGGGCGAGGTGCAGAACCTCCCGGAATCGCTCGATCGCGGCCGTGTGCCGGCCGTCGCCCCGCAGCCCGATCCCGAAGGCGTTGAGGAGCTCGCGCCCGGCCTGCTCGTCGTCGCAGGCGCGGGCCGCGGCCAGGCCGAGTTCGTGCGTCTCGAACCAGATGCCGTAGTCGTGGGCCGTCCGGAGGAAAGGCCACAGGGCGTGGGTGATCTGCCAGCAGGTCGCGTGCAGGCCCAGGGCGTGGGCGGTACGGACGGCGGGCAGGAAGCTGTCCCGGTACGCGGTGAGCCAGGCCGCGGCCCCCTCCTCGGTGGTGAAGGGCGCGGGCGCCCCGGGCGGGTAGGCGTAGGTGCGGGACAGGCGCCGGTGGGTCGGGGTGAGGAGCCGCTCGGCAGCGGTCATGGTGCAGAGCATCCAGTCCAGTGCGCGCCGTACCGGCTCCTGGCGCTCGCTCTCGGCGCCGTCGGCGCGGGCGTGCTGGAGGGCGTGGGCGCGGGAGGCGTTGTGGAAGACGTACACCGTGCCGCGGGCGGGGTCGTCCCCTGCTTCCTGGAGGAGTCCGGCGGCGGCCAGCACGGCGAGGTGCCGCCGGGCCTCGTCTTCGGTGAGGGAACAGGCGGCGGCGGTCAGGGCAGGGTCGGCGTCGGCGGTGAACAGGGTGCCCAGCAGACGGTAGACGCGGGCGGTCGGACCGGGCAGGGCCTGGTGGGCGTGGTCGAGGGCTGTGGTCACGGCGGTTCCGAATCGGTCGTCGGCGGGGCCGGGCGCGGTGTGGACGAGGGCGTCGGCGGTCTCGGCGACCGTCCGGTCGGGCCGCGCGACGAGAGCGGCGGCCGCCAGGCCGAGGGCGAGCGGGAGCCCGGCGGACAGGTCCACGATCGTCCGGGCGGCGCCGGGTTCACCACCGATCCGGTCCGGCCCGACCATGCGGGTCAGGCAGACGTGGGCGTCGCTGGGCGTGAGGGGGCCCACGTGGTGCAGCCGGGTGCCGTCGCGGACCAGATCGGCGAGCATCTTCCGGCTGGTGACCACGACGAGATGGCCGCGCCCCCCGGGCAGCAGCGCGCGGACCTGGCCTTCGTCGTGGGCGTGGTCGAGGAGCACGGCCACCGCGCGTTCGGCGGTCACCGACCGCCACCAGCCCGCCCGTTCCCGGGTGCTGGAGGGCAGGGGGCCGGTACGGAGCGAGCGCAGCAGCCGGCCGAGGATCTCGCCGGTGCCGGCGGGCTGCCCGCCGGGCCCCTGGAGGTCTGCGTGGAGCCGGCCGCCGGGGAACTCCGCGTGCAGATGGCCGAGCAGGCGGGCGGCCAGCGCCGTCTTGCCAGCTCCGGGAGCGCCGTGGAGCACCACGGTCCGCACGGCCGGGCCCGGCCGGCGTGTCCACGCCGTCAGCTCCCGCAGGTCCTCGGCGCGGCCTGTGAACGAGCCGGGGACCGGCGGAATCTGATGGGGGACCGGCGGGCGGGCGGGGGCGGCCGGGTGGAGGTGGACGTCCCCGGCGATGTACCCGGCCTGCACGGCGTTGCCGTGGACGGTGACCCCGTCCATCAGGTTGCCGGTCCGCGTGCCGAAGGGCACGCCGTCGGCGCCCTTCGGGTACGACGGTGCTGCCGGTCCCCGGCATCCCGGGGCGAGCGGCCGGGCCGGGGGCGGAACCGGAGGTCCGTCCGGCGTCCCGGCGGCCTGGGCGGTGCTCATGTCCAGCGCTCCCACCACAGCTTGGGCGTCTCGGTCTCCTCGTCCAGCGGGACGAGGTCCGGCCGTGTCCAGACCTGGTTGAACACGTCCAGGCCGAGGTGTCCGACCGCGGACTCCACCGCCCCGGCCGCCTGGTCCAGATAGCGGAGCTGCTCCTGGTGCACGGCGTCCGTGACCACCGAGCGGTACAGCGGGGACGCCTGCTCGCTGACCGTATCGGTGCGCACCGGGCCGCCGAGCATCTTGGTGGTGATGAGCTGGTCCATCCAGTAGGCGTGCCCCTCGACCAGCCAGTGGTAGGCACGGCCGGTCGTACCGCGCAGTTCCGGGAAGCGCGTGGACTGGAGCTTCCACGTCTCGCCCCGGCTGGCCGCGTGCTGGGCGAGGTGCACCAGCTCATGGCCGATGATCTTGTGGAGGACGGGCAGGTCGCCGTACCGGCCGGCGTGCCGGTGCTGCTCGGGCGCGAGGACCACCTCCGGCCGTCCGGCCTTGTACTCCACCGACTGGCCGCCCACCGCGACCCAGACCTTCCGGTGCGCGGCGCCGGCGGCGAGCATCCGGGCTTTCGCCGCGTTCAGGTACGGGCCGGTCTCCCGGTAGCCGAGTTCCGTGATCTCCCGGCCCAGGTGGTTCCTTGCGGACCTCCATTCGTCGAAGTGCCAGCGGCGGGGAGTGAGCGCGCGGACGACGACGGGGTCGGGGAGCGGGAGCCGGGTGACGGCTTCGACGACGGGGACGGCCGCCTCGACGACGGCGCGCAGCTGCTCGCCGAGCGCGCGGTGGGCACGGCCGGCCCGGAGCCGGACGATGATCTGGGGCACGGATGTCTCTCCTGGAGGTGATGTGTTGGGCGGCTTGTGCCGCGCGAGGTCCGGTCGGTTGGTCATCGGGGTGCGGGCCGGTGCGGCGGCGCGGCTCCCGGGAGGTTGAGGAGGCCGGCGACGGCGACGGCGAGGCAGGCGGTGTGCCAGGTCCGCAGGTCCGCCCGCACGGGCGGGGCGGCGGACAGAAGGTAGGCGGCGCGGCGGTGCAGGGCTGGGTCGCCCTCTTGGCGCCGGTCGCGGCGACCGTCTTGGTCGGGGGGTGTCCGGTGGAGCAGTTGCGCGGCGGCTGCCTGGAGCCGGGTAAGGCACTGGTTCAGGTCGCCGGGGTCGGGGTACTGCCGGTTCCGCCACCATGTCCGGGCCGTGCCGACGATTTCGGCGAGGCCGGGATCGGGGTCTGCGATCTCGCTGCCGGGAGAGACGGGGATGGGTACGGGCTCGGGCGGGGCCGGGAGGCGGGGGGAGACATGGGGGCGCCGGTCGCCGGCGAGGAGGCCGTCGGCGGTGAGGATCCGCAGGGCGGCGGGGAGGGACCGGGGGCCGACTGCCAGGGTTCCGGCCAGGGTCAGGGGCCGGGGGAGGGCGGTGCCGGGCGTGTAGACGCCGGCGGTGATCTGATCGCGCAGGAGAGCGGCGATCTGCTGGGGAAGGTCGCGGGTGATGGATGCCGGGTCGGGCACCCGGTAGCCGCCGCGGCTGCGGACGACGGTGCCTTCGGCGAGGAGGTCGGTGATGGCGAGCCGGACGCGGTCGGTCTTCACCCCGAGCACCTCGGCCAGATCCGCGAGCGGGAGCGGGGCGCCGGGCGGGTGGACCCCTGTGCGGATGTCGGTGCGCACCTGGGCGGCAAGGACGGCGACGGGGGTGTGCGGAGGCGTGGAGTCCAGGATCGCGCGCAGGAGTTCGCGCAGGCCGGACAGATGGACGAGGAGACGGGTAAGGGGCTGCTCCCGGGTGTCCGTGCGCACCTGGGCGGCGGCGAGGAGGGCGTCCCAGCGGGCCGAATCGGACGGTGATCCGGCCGCGTCGGCCCGGCGGTCGCGAGCGGTGGGGAGCCAGTCGTGGGTGAGCTGGCGCAGCAGGTCCAGCTCCCGGGCGGCGGCCGCGGGTGAGGCGGCGGGGCGCCGCCCGCCCAGGTGGGCCAGGCGCCGCAGGACGGCGCCGGGGTCGCCGGGGGGTTCGGTGGCGGTGGTCACGCGCGGGTCCTTCCAGCAGTGGGCGCGGGGTCGGGTGGTTACGGCTGGGCCCAGGTGCGGGCGACGTCGAGGGCCTCGTCGAGGGTGGGCACCGCAGTGACGCCGGAGTGGGAGAGGAGGGGGAAGGAGGCGGGGGCGCCGGTGAGGACGACGGGTATTCCCAGGGCGAGCGCGGTGGCGGTCTCGATGGTGGTCAGGTCCGGGTCGGCGGGGTCGTGGACGGTGATCAGGAGGCGGGAGCGGCGGATGTCGCCCTGGCGGAGCCGGACCAGGGCCTGCGCGGCGGCCGGACCGGCGTCGAACTGACCGACCGCGCTGGTGGCGGGGGTGTGCTCCAGCCAGGTCGCGGTGGAGTACAGGGGGGCGGGCAGCCGCCGGACATGGCGGGCGAGGCGGCTCTGGTGCCGGGGGGCGGCGGAGAGGTGGACGGGGGCCGCGCCGTGGGGAACGGGGGGACGGACGACGGTGTCGGCGTGCCACGGCCCGGGGCGGGGGCGGGTGTCCGGGTCGGGCGGGAGGACGGGCCGCCCGTGGGGTCCTTCGGTCGCCCAGCCGGGGCCGGCGGGCAGGAGCGGGCCGTGACCTGGCTGTAGGTCGTGGGCCAGCGGCGGCAGCCCGATCGCGGTGCGGCGCCGGTCGGCGTCGTCCCGGTCGGCGAGGGGATAGAGGAGGCGGAGCTTTCCGCGGGGGCCGCGCAGGGCGAGCGTGCCGTACTGCTGGGGTTCGCCGTTCTGGACGCGGGTGCGGTCGGTGAGAAGGGCGAGATGACGCGGGTCGGTCCGGCCCTTGGCGACGGCGTGCGCGACGGCGGGCAGGACGGCGGCGCGGTCCTGGTTGCGGGCGTCGGCGTGCTGGAGGAGCAGCCAGGCGGCGTTGGTGGCGCGCGGCCCGTGCCGGGTCGCGTCCGGCCAGCCGTCACGGCCGACCGCGTCGAGGACCGCGCCGGTCGCTTCTTTGAGATGGCCGACGTACTGGTCCAGGACGTGCGTGTAGGGGCGCAGGAAGTGCGCGTCGGCCCGGGTCAGGCCGCCCAGGGGCTGCGGCCTGCGGGGGTAGTTGAGGTAGCGGTTCAGTTCCCTGGTCACATCGGGGGCGGCGAGCAGCACCATGAGGGCCTGGAGGAGGAGTTCCTGCTCGTCGTGGGCGAGGAGGACCAGGTCGTCCCACCGGCCGTCGGGGGCACGCGGTGCGGGTGGCGGTATGTCGGTGTCGGGCCGGGCGGCGTGGGACACCAGGTCGCGGGCGCGGGTGAGGTTGAGGCGGCCGTCGCCGTGGAGGGGCAGAGCGGTGACGGGGACCATCGCGTACGGGTGGAGGCGGGCGGGCAGATGGGTGCGGGCATGCGCGGCGACCTGCTGAAAATGCCGCGCCGTGTCCGTGCCGGGGTGGAGGACGACGAGGGCGCCGGGCAGCGGGCCCCGGGCCGGGTGCTCCACGGTCACGACCGCGGTCTCGGCGACGTGCGGGTGGGACAGCAGGATCGCGGCGATTTGTTCGCCGGACGCGAGGCCGGCTCCGTCGAGCAGGGCGTGGCCGGCCGGTTGAGGCAGGGCGAGGAGCACCCGGCCGGCGGCGTCCAGGCGCGCCGGGTCGCTGAGCAGCACCGGGATGCCGCCGGGCCCGGGGCGTACCCGGGCGCGGGGGAGGGGGCCGTCCTTTCCGGTGCCCTGGGCGTGGGGCCGGGCGTGGGCGAGGGTGCCGTGCTCGGCGAGGATGGCGGGCCGGTCGTCGCTGGTGAGGACGACGGCGTTGCGGGCGGGGGTGAAGTACCCGCTCGGCGGGACCGATACGGCGGTGGCGTGGGATGCGGCGAGCAGGTGGTGCTCGGCGCTCTCGTACCGGTCCACCACCGTCAGGCCGGGCAGCGTGGCGAGGAGGCGGTCCTTGGCCCGGGCCGGGCACAGGGCCCCGGACGTGATCACCGTCTCCAGGGCGGACAGTCCCCGGGGGCCGCGGTCGGCGAGCGCCGCGGCCAGGCCCGTGGCCCGGTCGCCGGTGATCTCGACGGCGTTCGCCCCTGCCCGGGCGGCCCGCTCCCACAGCCCGCCTGCCGTCGTCTCCCCCTGGGGTGGGAAGAAGAGGGTGCCGCCGGCCGCGATCACCTCCAGCGCGCGGGCCTGCCCCCACACCGTGCGCAGGCCGCTGGTGTGCAGCAGCCGCACCGGCCCTTGTGAGCGTGCGCGGGCGGCCCAGGGCGAGCGTGCCAGCAGCACCCGGGTGAACTCCGTGCGGGACCACCGGTAGACGGTGGGCGGGCCGCCGCGTCCGCGGCTGACGCGGTAGAGCACCCCGGTGGCCCGCGCCCGGAGCTCCTGCCCGCTGGACGGGTTCCGGTCCGGGGTGGGCCAGGAGGTGGCCCACCCGGGTGCGTCCGTGGCGGTGGACAGCCACATCCGCACCCCTCCCAGCACGGGAGGCCCTTCGAGGCCGGCGGGGAGGTCGGCGACCACGGCGGCCGGGGCGAGGCCGGCGAGGTGCGCGGGCCAGCCCCCGGTGAGGATCTCCGGGCCGGCGGTGACCGGGGCGGCGCCGGCGGCCAGCGTCCCGAGCAGGGCGAGCAGATGCTCCGGACCGTCGGCGGCCACCGCGACGGTGTGCCCGTCGCCGATCCCGGCCGCGCGCAGCAGTTGCGCGATCCGCTGGACCGTGGCCGCGGCCACCGCCCACGGGACGGGCGGCCGTTCGCCGCCGACCAGGGCACGGGTCGTGCCCTGGCGGCGGCCGTGGCCGAGGACGATCGCGGCCAGATCCGGTCCGGCACCGTGCGGCCCCGGGGCCGGGGCCGTGCGGGCGGGGCCGGGACGGTGCGCTGCGAAGGAGTTCACGCGGGTTCCTGTGCTTGCGGGGGTGCGGGAGAGGGGAAGGGGGCGCTGCCCGCGGGCGGGGTCATGCCGTCAGGGCGACGGCGTCGGCGCGCGGCGGGGTGAAGCGGATGACGAGCTTGGACGGACGGTGGTCGGACAAGGTGTCCAGCTCGTCGTCGGTGAGGGTGCGGTAGTCCACGACCTCGATCCGGTCGCCGGTGACGAGGCTCTGGTCAATGCGCATCGGCACCTGCTCGTTCGCGTACCAGTAGCCGGTCGTCGGCTCCCGGAGCTCGGCCACTTCCTCCTGCGGATCGCGCCATCCGGCGCTGAGCAGGAGGTCACGGGCGTCCCGGTCGTAGCCGAGGATGTTCCCGTCCTCGTCGATCTTGCAGTACCGGTGGAGGAGGTTTTGCGGGATGTCGCTCCAGGACCCCGGCTCTTCGTCCGGGCCGTCGGGGCTGTTCAGGTCGCCGACCAGCAGCCGGTTCTCCGGCCAGTCGCCGAATGCGGCGCCGTAGTCGGCGAGATGCCGGGCCTCGGCGAGACGGGCCGCGCCGCCGGTGTGGGAGAGGTGGGTGCCGAAGAAGGTGAGCGGCACCCCGTCGATCGTCAGTACCGTCCGCAGGCAGCCGTGGTGGAAGGCTCCGTCGGCGAGGAGGCCGCTGCGGTCGTCCACCTGGACGCGGCCGGGCCGGACATAGAGGACGGAGTGGTTGTAGCCGTCGCCCACGCGGGAGGTGACGGGGGTCAGGTGGACCATGCCGGTCGCGGCGGCGAGTTCGGTGAACCGGCGGCCCGCGCCCCGGTGCCAGCCGGTGGCCTCGGTGATCCACAGCAGATCCGGGGACCATGCGGCGATCCGCTCCAGCTGACGCAGCCGCCGGGTCTCGTCGGCCCCGTCGATCCCGCCCGTGAGGAGGTTCCATCCGATGATCACGGCCTCGGGGCCGTCCTCGTCGTCCGAGCCGCCGACGGTGGTCGCGCCATCTTGGGGTGATGTCGTCGTCATGCTTCACTCCTGGTTCTGGAGGACGGCGGGCAGTCCGGCCTGGTCACGGGCATCGGCCCAGACGGCGCCCGTTCCGGGCAGCAGCAGCGCGGGGTCGGGCACCGTGCACAGCACGTGCAGCGGCCGGCCGGGCTCAGCGGCCCAGTGGCCGGTGACCACGGCGTGACGGGTGTGGGGCTCGACGGCGCGCAGCGCGGCGCGCTCCGCGCTCTCCCGTTCCCCGATCGTCGTGGTCGGCAGAGCGCGACGCCCGCCGCCGCCGGGGACGAGGACGACCCGGTCGCGGTGGCGGACCACCACCGTCACCGCGCGGCCCTGGATAACCGGTTCGCTGCCGGAGGGGCACGAGCAGCCCGGCCCGGCATCGTTGGGGCACCGGCTGGTGCGGTGCTGGGCGGCGGCGTGCCGCAGCGCGGCGATGGCGTCCGTTCCGGCGACCGCGGTGTCGAGGACCGCGTCCATCGCCCGGTCCCTCCCGTCGGCCGATGACCAGTAGGTGGGTACGTAGTTCTCCCGCACGTAGAGGGTCCGCCCGTCCAGCAGCGCGATCCGGGAGCACAGCGCACCGACGCCTCCGGCCAGTGCCCACCCCTCGGGTGCGTGCTGGGACAGGACCCGCACGTCCAGCAGCCCGGTGGCATCGGCGCGGTCGGCCAGCGAGTCGAGGCGGCGGGCCGCCGACTGCGGGCAGTCCGGGATCCGGGCGAGCAGGCTGTCCAGGAGCACCAGCGTCATCGGGCTCCGCGGCCAGGGACGCGGAGCGCTGTGCTGGGGCCGGGGAGCGGAAGGCTCACCGCCCCACTGGGAGGGCCATATCGGCCCGAGCGCGTAGGCGCCCACATGAACGGCTCGGGCTTCGACGGCCGTCAGCCGCCCGGCCGCGCCGTCGAACTGGTCGGTGAAGACCGGGCCCTTGTGCGCGGCCAGGTGACGGGCGGTCTCCTGGTCCGGTGCGCTCCGTCCCTGCCTTCGGTCGTGGCGCAGCCACGCGTCGAGGACGAGGCGCGCGGGCGGCCTGGGCGGCCGCCCGCCGGTCAGGGGGATCACTGAGCCGGTCACGGGGCATCACCGCCCGGCCCCGGAACCGGCCCACGGTCCTGGTGCTCGCCGCCGGGCCGCCGGAGGGGGGCGGCGATGCGGTCGCGCACTACGCGGGCGCCGGGGTGCCGGGGGGCGGCGGGCAGGGAGCAGAAGGGCCGGAGCTGCCGTCGTCCGGCAGCCCGTGGCCGCGCAGTCTCGACCGGAGGTTCAGGTGTGCCCGGCGGTCGTCCTCGCGCAGGTAGGGAGAGAACGACGTCCAGCCGGAGCAGCGCGGGCAGGTGAGTCGGAAGCTGTGGGAGCGGGACTTCGTGAGGGTGAAGCCCTGCTCCACCGCGGTGCTCACGAGCCGGCGCAGGGGACGGCTCGTGATCCGGGACAGCAGTGGTCGGCTCATGGGTTCGGCGGTCTCCCGGTCCGGGGCCGGGCCGGTGCCCCAAGGCGCGTCCCGCCGGTGCGGTGGGGCGCGAGGCGGCGCGGGCGCCCGGCGGCCAGGTTCCGAGGGCTCCTTGGGCGGCTCGGCCCGTCACGGCGTCTCCGGTCCGGACCGCTCCAGGGCGCGTGCGCCCATGACCAGCCCGGCGGCCGAGAACGCCTGCGGAAAGTTCCCGACCTGGCGCTTCAGACGGGGGTCCCATTCCTCGGCCAGGAGACCGAGGGCGCTGCTCAGCGTGAGGAGCCGGCCGAACAGCGTCTCGGCCTCGTCGCGGCGGCCGATGAGCACGAGGGCCTCGACGAGCCAGAACGAGCACAGGAGGAAAGCGCCTTCGTCACCGGCGAGCCCGTCCACCGCGGCGTCCGCGCCCGCGGTGCGGTAGCGCAGCAGGAGCCCGTCACCGGTGGACAGCTCCCTCTGGATCGCCTCGACGGTTCCGATGACCCGCTTGTCGTCCGCCGGCAGGAAACCCGTCTGGGCGATGAGCAGGACGGAGGCGTCCAGCTCCGGCGACCCGTAGGACTGGGTGAAGGTGTTGCGCTCGGGGTCGTAGCCCTTCTCGCACACCTCGCGGTGGATCTCCTCGCGCAGGGTCCGCCACTCCTCCACCGGCCCGTCCGCCGTCCCGAACTCGATCAGGTGCACGGCACGGTCCACAGCGACCCAGGCCATGATCTTGGAGTGGACGAAGTGGCGGCGCTCGCCGCGGACCTCCCAGATTCCCTCGTCGGGCTCCTGCCAGTGCAGCGCCGCCTGCTGCGCGAGCTGGAGCTGAAGGGAGATCAGGTCCTCGTCCGGCTCCAGCCCCCACGCGCGGGCCTGGTGCAGGAGGTCGGCGACCTCCCCGTACACGTCGATCTGGAGCTGGTGGACCGCGCCGTTCCCGATCCGCACGGGGGCCGAGGATTCGTAGCCGGGCAGATGGTCGAGCACCTTCTCGGGCAGCTCCCGTTCTCCGCCGACGCCGTACATGATCTGGAGGCCGTCGAGGTCCGCTCCGGCGGTGCGCAGCAGCCACCTGGTCCAGGCCCGGGTCTCCTCGTGGAAGCCGGCCCGGCCGAGCGCGGTCAGGGCGATGGCGGAGTCCCGCAGCCAGCAGTAGCGGTAGTCCCAGTTCCGGGCGCCGCCGATCTCCTCCGGGAGGGATGTGGTCGGGGCGGCGACGATCGCGCCGGTGGGCGCGTACGTGAGGGCCTTGAGGGTGATCAGGGACCGGATCACCGCGTCGCGGTGCGGGCCCTGGTAGGTGGACTGGGTGATCCAGTCGCGCCAGAACGCCTCGGTGATCGGCAGGGCCCGCTCGGGCTGGGGCAGCGGCGGGGGCTCCCCGCCGGGGGTCCAGGTCAGGGTGAGGGCCAGCCGTTGCCCGGCCCGGATGGTGAAGTCCGAGATGATCCGGCCCTCTTCGTCCTCGACGGCGACGGGCTCGGAGTCGAACCACAGGGTCGCGGGCTCGACGGCGATGGAGTGCCGCCCCTCCGGCAGGGCGGATATGTGCGGGATGGTCTGCCCGTAGTAGGGGCGGAGCGTGAGCGTGGAGGACATCGGCACCCAGCCCGAGACGCCCTCGACGATGCGGATCAGCTGAGGGGCGGCGCCGTGGCGCGGGGGCATGAAGTCGATGACGCGGGCGGTGCCGTGGGGGGTGCCCCACTCGGATTCCAGGACCAGGGTGTCCCGGCGGTAGTGCCATCGGGTGGCGGGGCCCGACGCCCCGGCCGGGGCCAGGCGCCAGGTTCCGTGGTCGTCGGCGCCCAGGAGCCCGGTGAGGACGGAGGGCGAGTCGAAGCGGGGCAGGCACAGCCAGTCGACGGTGCCGTGCCGGTCCACCAGGGCGGCGGTCTGGAGGTCGCCGATCAGGGCGTGGTCCTCGATGCGTGACATGGGAAGGGATTCCTCGCGGGTAGCTGGACAGCTGGAACGGAACAGGGGCGCCCGCCGGGCTGGCCGGGCGGTTCAGGGCGGGTCAGCGGCGCTGGACGGGGAACTGCATCCGAGTGGTGCGGGTGCGGCCGGGACCGAGTTCGTAGTGCCATCGCAGGGCCTGCGCGGGTCTGGTGACGGCGGGCACGGCCAGAGGGCGGGAGAAGCAGCCGGTGACATCCGCGTGGATCAGCCCCGGCCGGGCCGTGAGGCCCACGGTGACCAGCCCGTTGGGGGACTGCCGGTGGTCGATGGCCTGGGCGACCGACGCCGCCACGGCCTCCACCAGCCCATGCGCCCGGCTCCGGGCGCCCCAGAGAAGGAAACCGCGGGTCACCCCGGCCACCGACGGCAGATGAACCGCATCAGCGGGGAAGACGAGGTGACACAGCGGCCCACCGTCCCCGGCCCGGGGCTCCGCAGAAGCGGGCCGGGCCTCCGCCGGCAGGCCGGCTTCTTCCACCACGACCGACCGGGACGCGAGCATCCGCAGCACCCGGCGGCACTGTGTCGCGTTGGGGCCGAGCTCCGAGGCGGCAGCGACGATGAGCCGCCCGCAGCCGAGCAGCGGCTCCAGATGCCGCCAGCCCGGCCGCCGGTCCAGCGGGAGCCGTGTGTCGCTGTCGGCTGCCGCGCCCAGGACCCGGTAGCGGCGCCGCGCGGCCTCCTGGACGAGAACCGGTAACACCAGCAGGCCCTGGCCGTCGCCGGCGCAGGTGTAGACGAGGGCGGGCAGGTGCCGGGCGTTCACTTCGCCCTCCGGCGCGTCCTGTCGGGGGCCTTCGCCTTGGTGCGCCGGGAGCCCTTGAGGAGGCGGTCGGCGAGCGCGCGGATCCGGTCCGGCGGTGCGTCCTCGATCTTGATGCGGGGTTTCCGGGAGTCCCGGCAGTTGCCGCACACCGGGTCGCCGGTCACGGTGATTCCCGGCGGGACGCTTCGCAGATGGGTGCGCAGCATGCCGGCGAGGTCGTGGATGTGCTGCCAGCGGTCCTGGCGGAAGTAGTCGGGCCTGGTCCCGCCCATCAGTCTCAGCAGCAGGAACGCCTGGGGCACCGTGACGTTGCCGACGCGGACGCGAAGGCCGTTCACCCGGGGGGTGACGGAGTCCATCGGGCAGCGGTGGATCTCGCCGAGTTCGGTCAGGACCGTGCGCAGACGGTGGGCCGCCCGGTGGGGCTCGGGCATCTCCTCCCACACCAGGTCGGTGAGCGCTTGCACGTCCTGGGCGGTGGGCAGGGTGATCTTCGGGCCGCTGCTCAGGCCCTCGGTCGGGGTGACGCCGGCCGTGACCCGGTGGTCCCGCAGCGCTGCTTCGAGGGCCGTCGCGTCCTGTTCGGTGAACGCCCGGTGGGTGTCCACCGGGACCCCGGCGATCGTGTAGCCGGTGGAGGTCGCGAACACCAATGTGTGCTGCTGCCCGTTCGGCGGGGTGAGGTCGATGGGGTTGAGCTGGCGGACGGTCAGGGCCTGATGGAGCGCGCGGACAGCGGCGGAGCCGGTCTCGGTCGCCGCCGTCGGGCGGGAGGTCTGGGGCATGGCGGGTCCTGGTGGTCGGGCCGGGTACGGAATGGTCAGGAGTGGTTTTGCCCGGTGGGCAGGACGCGGAAGGTGTGGCCGAGGCGTATCAGCTCGGCGGTGGTGCGGGCCCCGGCGCGCACGCGCAGCCGGCCGACCGCCCGGTGGACGGTCCCCGGGGGGATTCCAGCGGCCCGGGCGACATCCGCGGGCGCGGACCGGGTGGCGACTGCCTGCCACAGGAGGATCTCGCCGGGGCTGAACCCGGCCGGGGCGGGTTGCGGGCCGGGCCGGTCCAGGACAGCGGTGGTGTAGGCGGTGTGGAGGGCCGCGGGGATCCCGGCGCCGTTGCGCACCCCGGCGGCGGTGAGCAGCGCCTTCAGGTCGCTGACCTTCAGACCCAGGGCGTGGACGGCTTCGGTGGTCGTGCGTCCCCCGGCGAGCATCTCCAGGAGTTCCACCGGCCCGGGCCGCAGCCGGGCGGAGGGCCGGGTGGCGGGCACGGGGTGGCCGGCACCGGCGGGGCGCTGGGTCGTCCGGGTGAGCCCGCCGGCGGTCGTGAAGCTGCCGGCGGGCAGGAGGCTGAGGGGCCGCGTCATCAGGGCGTCCCCGTCCGGGGCCGGGGGAGGACGGCGGGCAGGAGCAGGCGGGCGGTCGCCGCCTCGACGGCGTCGGCGAGCTGCCGTGCCCGGACGGGCAGCACCTCACCGAGGATGATGCCCAGTGCGCAGGGGCAGTCGGCGCCGTCCGGCTCTGCGGCCACCCGGACCGCGGGCCCTTCGGGGAGCACGGCCGCCAGAACGGAGGCGAGCTGGGAGGCGAGATCCTCCCCGTGCCGCCGGGGATGGTCGGGCAGATCCACGGCCTGGCCGCCGAGCAGCCGGTACAGCAGGCGGGCCTGGGGTGCGCTGACCGCTCCGACGGTGACGACGCCCAGGACGGTGGACGGCGCGGCGGTGGTGACGCCGGCCCGGTGCAGGGCCGCGCGGAGCTGTTCGGCGGCCCGCTGGGCGGGCGGCAGTTCACGCTCGATGAGCTGCGCGAAAGCACGGGCGTCCGCGGGGGTGGTGAAGGTGATCTGCGGCGCGGGGCGATCCAGGTCGATCACGGTGACCCGGGTGCGGACGCCGCGCTGGAGCAGCGCCTGCTCCAGCGCGCCGATGGTGGCCTCCTCGTGCCCGTTCAGCGGCACGGCCGGGACGCCGAGGAGGGTGGTGGGGAGACTGTCCGGGATCGCGACGGTGACCACGGTCCCGGACCCGGTCGCCAGGACGGGGGACAGACCCAGGCGCCGCAGTGCGCGGGCGACCTCCGCTCCGGCCTCGTCCACCTCCCGGACGTCGAACCGGCGCACGCCCTGGAACGCGGGCATCCGCCCGGGGCGGCGCGATCGGAACAACAGGTCCATTCCTCTCCCTTTCACTCTGCGTGTCGTCTGCGGGCCGGGCCCGGTCAGGCCGGGCGCCCCGGGCGGGAAGCGGTGGCCGGGCGGAGAAGGCCGTAGGCGTGTCCGAGGTGCACCAGGTGCGGATGGGTCTTGGCCCCGCACCGCTCCATGAGCTTCTTGATCCGGCCCGAGATCGTGCTCGGGGCCACCCCGGCCGCCTGGGCGACCTGGGGCATGAGGGGATGGACGGCGATCGCCTCGATCAGCCGCCGGTCCTCGTCGGTGAGGTCGGCGGGCTCGTCCACCGGAGCGGGGGCGGGCAGCTGTCCGGTGACGTAGGCGGCGTGGACCCGGGTCGCCGCAGTCGTCGCGTACAGCTTGTCGCCCGCGGTCCTCATGTGCGCGTGGGCCGTTACCGGCTTCACGCCCAGGTCGGCGGCGGCGCCTTTGGCGTCGAGGCCGACGGCGATCCTGGCCAGGACGCTGACCTCCATCACGGTCAGCGGGGTGAAGGGCGCGGCGGAGGAGGGAAGAGGCGAAGAGGCCATCAGGACTCCCGTTGAGTTGGAGAGCGGGCAAGGGTTCACCAGGAGGTTTCCGACCGGACCAGATACAGGACGGCCCGCTGGTCCGTGCACCAGTGCAGGACGTCCGTGTACCAGCCGGTGATGGCGGTGACGTGGGCGCGGGAGGCGGCCACGATGCCGTGGGCACGCCCGTCGGCGACGGCTTGCAGGGCGCGGGCCCAGCCGGGCCGGCTGCGCGGGTCGGTGTCGCCGGTGGTGTCGAGGACGCGCCGGTGCACCGGGAGCCGGTGACGGTCGGCGTATCCCTGGGCCTCGGCGAACGCCTCATCACCACCGGGGCCGCCGTAGCGCCTGCCGTGTGGGGCGGCGAGCACGTACAGCACGACGGGCAGCGGGCTGCCGGGCCGGTTTGTGAGGGCGGCCCGGTTGATCCGCGAGCGCAGCGCGTACAGCTCGTGTGCGGTCTGCGGCCGGGTTCCGCCGTCGAGCGGGCAGACTCCGGTGTTCCGGACGGTGGTGGGCGCTGTCGTCGGGACGGGTGTGAAGGCGGTCATGCGAAGTCCTGGAGGAGAGACGGCCGGTCAGCGGGACGGGCAGAGCAGTTCGTGCCCGGGCGGGAGGGCCGGTGCGGTGGCGGGCGGTACGGGGACGGGGCGGGCGAAGCGCTCAGACCACTGCGGGTGGTCCTGGGGGCTTAGGGCGGCCGACGCGATCCGGTGGAGCTGGATGTCGCCGGTGCCGGCCGGAGGTTCGACGCACTGCGCGTCCCGGTGCAGGCGCTCCATCGGCAGACCGGTCAGCAGTCCGTGAGCGGCGTGGATCTTCATGCCGAGGGCCGCGGCCCGCTGGGCGGCGGCGACGCACTGCTGCTTGGCGGCCATCAGGTCCAGGTCGCACGGTTCGCCGCGGTCGAGCAGGTGGGCCGCGTAGTAGACGGCGAGCCGGGAGATCCGCAGTGAGGCGGCGATCTTCCCGACCCGGGCCCGGACGGTGCCCTCACTGGCTATCCGGGGCCTGCCGGCGACGTAGGCGGCGGCCTGCTCGGCGGTCGCGTGGTGGAGACCGATCGCGACCGCGGCAAGATTCAGCCGCCCGTACAGCACCGAACTGGAGTAGGCGACGTCGACGCCCTGGCCCACTTCGCCGATCCTGTTGCCGTCGGGGACGCGGACGTCGTCCAGGACCAGCTCACCGTAGGAGAAGCCGTGCAGGCCAAGCCGGGGTTCGTGAGGAGTGAGGGAGACCCCTTTGCGGTCGTGCTCGACGAGGAACGCCGACAGCCCTTGCGAGCCCTTGCCAGTGCGGACCACCACGCCGTGCACGTGCCCCAGATGGCTGTTGCCGACGAAGACCTTGCGCCCGTTGAGGACCCAGGACTTTCCCTTGCGCCGGCCGGTCGATTCCATGCCCAGGACGTGGCCGCCGGACTCCGCCTCGGTGACGGCGATCGTCGGCAGACACGACCCGGCGGCGATCTGCGGCAGCCACTCCCGCTGCTGCTCCGCGGTGCCGAAGTGAAGGAGCTTGGCCACGCCGAGTATCGACGCCTGGGCCGCCGCGCCCATCGCGCCGCTGACCCGGGAGAACTCCTCGACGATGACGGTCTTCGCGGTGTGCCCCAGACCCATGCCGCCGTGGGCGCGGGGGACGGTCACGCCGATCCAGCCCTGGCGGGCCAGGTCGGCGACCAGGCCGCGTTCGATCTCCCCGCTCGTCTCCATGCGGGATATGCGGGGCGTGACTTCGGTCGCGGCGAAGTCTCTGACCGTGCGCCGCAGGTCCGCGTACGTGTCGAACATCGCTCTCCTCTCGGTGATGTGGTGGGCGCCGGGCCAGGGGCCGGACTACCGGGGAAGGGCGGGGAACAGCTGGGTGGCGAGGGCGTCGCGGCGGGCCTTGACCAGCTGCAGCAGGTCCTGCTCGCTCGACTGCGGCCGGGGTACGACGTCGATGAAGCACACGGTCGCCAGCGTCAGTCCCGTGACGGGGTCGACGAACGGGGCGCCGACGTACGAGCGGGCGCCGAGCTGGTCGACCACCCGGTTGGACTGGAAGCGGGGGTGGTCGTGAACGTCGGTGAGCACCAGGGCTTTCCCGTTGCGGGGGATCAGCGCGGGGCAGTAGCCGTCGGCGAGGTTCATCGTCCGGTCGATCTGCGGCAGGTCGCCGCGCGGGGCGAGGTAGAGGCCGGCGAAGAACTGGCGGTCGCCGAGGAGGTTGATGAAGGCGCCGGCGGCCCCGACGGCGCGCCCGAAGGCGGCTGCGGCCTCGTCGAAGTCGGCCCGGGGAACGGGGCCGAGACCGAGTTCGGTCAGGCGCCGGACACGGGCCGCCGCGGCGGGGTCGGCGGGAGGGGCCCACGACTGGTGGTGTCCAGCGGGTGCGAGGTGGGTCACAGCAGGGCTCCACGGGCGTGCGGCAGCGGATGGGGCTGGGCTTTGACATGGGTGATGAGGGCTGCCACGACGGTGGCGATCGAGGCGGCTTCGCGGGCGTCGCACGCGATGACCGGCACGCGGGCGTCGAGCGCGAGGGCGTCGCTGATCTCGGAGGCCGGGTAGCGGTGAGGGTTGCCCTCGAACTGGTTGACGGCCACGACGAAGGGGCAGCCGAGGGCTTCGGCGAACGTCAGTGAGGTGAAGGACTCCTCCAGTCGCGCGGTGTCGACGACGACGATCGTGCCGACGGCGCCGCGGGCGATGGCCTTCCAGCCCGGTTCGAACCGGTCCTGCCCCGGGGTGCCGAAGAAGAAGATCTTCATGGGCGGGTCGCTGAAGGTGATCCGGCCGAAGTCCAGCGCCACGGTGGTGGTCGTCTTGTGTTCGATGCCGTCCAGCGAGTCGGTTCCGGCGCTCGCCTGGGTGATCGGTGCCTCGGTCCGCAGCGGCACGATCTCGCTCATCGCTCCGATCAAGGTGGTCTTCCCCACCCCGAACCCGCCGGTCACCATCACTTTCACCAGCCATTCAGGAGGCTGCACGGCTCACCCCGAACTTGCGCCGAAGACCTGTCAGGACGGCGTCGAGCATGACCTCCCGCGGGGCGTCGTTGCCGGCCCGCGGAACCACCATGACCAGCGCTTCGCTCGTGAGCAGATCGCTGATGATGACCATGACGAGCGGAACGGGCAGATGCAGCGTCCCCGCGAGTTCGATGACCGACTTGGCCGCCTCCTGGCACAGGGCGACCAGCTGCCGCTGCTCGGGCGGCAGCGCGGCGGCGTCGTGCTCGCGGTGGGCCCGGACCTGGGACTCCAGCCGTAAGGAGAGCGCGGGGGTGGTCCGCCCGCCGGTCAGGGCGTAGCGGGGGACACGGGTGCTGGCCTCCCACTCGTACCCGGATGCCATCTCAGCTCCCCTCGGCGGACGGAACGGCGCGGTCGCGGTCCGGGGTGGCGAGGTGCTCGCCGACCTGTTCGATCAGCAGCCCCATCTCGTAGCCGACCCGGCCGGCGTGGGCAGGGTCGTCGGTGGGGTCGGTCGCCACCGCCAGCAGGCTGCCCCGCCCGGCGGCCATGATGAAGAGCAGGCAGTTCTTCTGCTCGACGGCGAGCTGCCGCACGTCCTCGTCCAGGTCGGACCCGGCCGCGTCCACGGCGGTGGCTCCGAGGTTGAACAGGCTGCTCGCCGCGGCGGCGAGCCGGTCCCGGGCGGCGTCGTCCAGCCCGGTCGACGAGCCGGCCAGACCGTCCCGGGACGCGAGGACGGCACGCGTATGGTGCTGCATCCGGATGGCGAAATCGTCCAGAAGCCACTCCAGGCCGTGGAGATTCCAGTTCTGGGCGGTGGTCTGACGGGACATCGGGAACTCCTCGGGTCACAGCGGGGAAATCGGAGCGGTACGGGACGGCTGGAAAGGGCCCGGTGTCAGGCCGGAGGCTCCGTGGCCGGCGCGGCGGCGCGGTCGGCCGCCCGGCGTGAGCCTTGGAAGAACGCGCCCGCGAGACCGGGGCTCGGCGCTTCGGCGGGGTGGTCGCCGCCCGGCCGCAGCGCGGGAACGCCGGCGCCGGGCGAACGGCGCGGCAGCCGGGGCCGATCACCCGACCCCGCCGAGTCCCCCGGCGCGACAGCCAGGGCCAGGGCCGGGCTCGGGGCCGCCGCCAGGGGAGCGGGCGCGGGCGGGGGAGCCGCCGGCGGGGCGGCGGGCGCGGGGCGCGGGGCCGGGGAGGGCCGGCTTTGCCGCACACCGGGCGGCATCTGACCGGCGGTGAGGAGCAGACGGCGGGGAATGAGCACCGAGGCGACCAGCCCCTGCTCCGGCTGCGCTTTCGCCCGCAGCCCCACGGTGACCCCGTACGCGGCGGCCAGCCGTGCCACCACGGACAGCCCGACCCGCCCCGAACTCAGCCGCTCCAGCAGCATCTCCTCGGTCGGGGCCGCGAGCAGGGCGTTCTCCGTCGCCAGAGCCTGCTCCATCATCGACAGACCGTGGTCCTCCACCTCGACCAGCAGACCCTGGGCACACCGCACGGCCCTCACCTCGACCGTCGTCTCCTTCGGACTGAAGCGCAAGCCGTTGTCGATCACGGCCGCGAGGAGATGGGTGATCCCCGGCCCCGCGTAGCCGAGGACCCACAGCTCCTCGTCGAAGGGCCAGGTCGTCCGGGCGCGCCGGTAGTGGAGCGTCTCCGCCGTCGCCTGCCGCAGCACCGTGCCCAGCGGCACGGGCTCCCGGGCCGGCGCGAACGGCCGGCCCCCGAGAACCATCAAGCTCTCCGTGTAGCGGCGGGCCAGCGTCGCGTGCTGCTCCGCCTCGAACGTCCGCCGCAGCAGCTCCGGATCCTCGATCGCGTTCTCCAGCTGCTCCAGGATCGTCAGCAGCCCGGTGACCGTGCTGTGCATCCGGGGAGCGACGCTCGCCACCACCTCGGCCTCCCGCCGCAGAGCCCCCTGCCGCCGGGCCTGCCCGATGCCCTCGGCCGCCTCGCTCAGCCCGGCCTCCAGCGCCTGGCCGAACAGGGCGAACACATCACCGGCGGGCTGCGGGGCCGGATCCGGCCGGCCCAGCGCGGCAGCCACCCGGTGACGTCCCGCGGCGAGCTGCGCGACGTACCGGCCCAGCCAGACATGGGCGTGCTCAAGGTTCCGTCGCAGTTCGGCCTCCCGCGCACCGGTGACCGCGTTCTCCCCGTCCAGGACCGCGGCGTCGGCGCCGGCCTTCTTCCGGCTCAGCGCCAGCACGCCTGCGCCCGCCGCGAGCGCGCCGGTCACGGCCCACTCCCAGGGCAGGAGCCCGGCCGTGTGAACGGCCCAGGACACCGACGGGACCGCCGCCCCGGCCAGGACGGCGCCCCGCGATCGGGACCGCAGCCGTGAACACCACCAGCGCACGTCACGGACCGGCGGCGCCGCCGCTCGCCGACGGTCCGGCCGGCGGCGGGTGAAAGGCAGGGACGGCATCATGAACCAAGACCTCAAAAAATGGACGAAGTATCAGATACAGGACGATGGATGGGTGTGCGGGAGGGACCGGCCGTCCGCGGGGCGTCTGTGTCCCCGCGGACAGCCGGGAGAGTGCGGCACCGCACACCGGTTCGGCGCCGCGGTCTCGCTCCAGCCCTGGGGGGACGGGGTTCCGGCACGGTGGAGGTCGTCCCACCGGGCCGGAACCCCGGTCCCGTCGGAGGCCGGAGCCCTCCGGTCCGGCACGCCGCTCACCGCCCGGCACAGGTGCGAGCCGGGACGGACGTGCCGGACCAGGGCCGTCCCAAGGGCACCCGCTCCCGGACCCGTGACCACGGGGGAAGCCGACGGGGCCAGGACGATCACGCCCCGGGACGGCCGTTCACGAGCCGGGCGTCAGGGACCCCGGCCACCCCCGGCCGGCCGGTGCAGCAGGCCGGACTCGTGGGCCCGCAGCACCGCGTGGGGCGCGGACAGGGCGCCCAGCCCGGCGAGCACCGCCCGCTCCGTGTCCCCGGCCACAGCGGGAACCGGGCCGTTCAGCTCCGTGTACCGGTCCGCGGGCATGCCCGACGCCCACGCCTCCAGCAGACGAAGCGCCGCCGGGCCCAACCACACCGGCCGGGAGGGCCGCACCGGGATCAGGCCGCGACAGACCGCCTCGTGCACCAGACCCGTCCACGTCAGCCCCGGCCAGCCGGTCAGCGCCCGGCCCAAGGAGGCCATCCGTTCGTGAACCTCCCCCTCGGAGGCGGCCAGCTGGCAGCCGACCAGCGTCCCGGCGTCCGTCCCGTGCGCGAGAGCGTCCAGCACCACCGCGTCCACGAGCCTCACCCGCCCGCCCGACCGCCTCCGGCCCCGAGCCGTGGAACCGTCGAGATCCCCCGAGCCGAAGAAGCGGATCCGGCCCACCGCGCTGATCCGCGACGGACACCGCGCACCCCACACCACCACCGTTTCGCCACGGCCGTCCGACAGCAGCCGGACGCCCCCGAAACGCGACAGCATCTCCAGCGCGGCGGCGACCGCCTCGCCGACCTCCCGGGGCCCGGCGGCCAGCGCACCGCCGAGACGGGTCTCTCCGGCAGGCACCGCGAGCACCCCTTCCTCCCCGGCGCCGGCGAAGTACACCGTCACCGCCGCCGCGAGCAGCGCCGGATCATCCAGCGACCACACCGCGGCCCGGTACCCCGGGGCCGCCTGCGCGGCCCCGAAGGAGACCACCACCCCACCCGGGGCGCGGACACCCCCCGGCCCTCCGTACAGCTGACCGGACCGGGCAGGCCCGTCCTCCGTCCAAACGGCAGAGTTTTCAACGAAGATCGTCATCATGATTCCCACGGCGTCGAGGAGAGACGGAAGCGGCAGGCCGGACGGCACCGGCCGCAGGGCTACCGGCCGGCCGCGCACACGCCCAGCCCCCGTGTGAGGACCCGGGCGTCCGGCAACGCGATCGGCTCGGGAGCCCCACGACTCCACGGCGGGGTCTCCCACCGCAGGTCGTCCGACGGCGGCAGCGTCACCCGCTGGTCCCCCGAAAGGACCCGGATCCCCTCCCCCTTCGCCAGGCGCCCGGACCCGGCACTCACGAAGAAGACCCGCTCCGCACCGGCGATCAGGCACGGAAGCACCACACCCTCGGCCTCCAGCCGGTGGTCCCGCTCCACCAGCAGCGCCAACTGCGCCCCCACGTCGCCCGCCACGACCACGGCGTCGAACCGCGAGACGCACAGCGTCGTCCACTTCGCCAGGGGCGACCGCTGCCATACCCGGCCGACGTCCTGCCCCGTCACCGGCGCACCGTCCGCGGACAACGGCCACCCCAGGACCTCCGTGTACGCGTTCAGGAGAGCCTGCGGGTCGCTGGAACGGGGAGGCCAGACCATGTCGATCACATCCTTGTGACGGAGACCAGGGACAACGGGACGAGGCCGCGAAGCCGACCCAGCGGCCGACGGGGCCCAAGACCGCGGCCCGGCCGTACCTGGGCGGCGGTGAAGCGGAAGCCAGGTTCACCGACCAGCGGGGCGACGAACAACCGTGACTTCTCACGGACGAGGCCACAGCCCGCCAGACCTCACGGAAACGAGCCGGGTTTCCCTGACAAGTCACGGAAACCGGGAGGGCGTTCACATCCGGGTCACTACACTCAGCGCACAACCCCGTCGCGGAGGTGACGACATGGGCGACCGGCACCCGCTCTCCTGCGCCGCACGACTGCGCGCCCACGCCCAGGCCGAGGGCCGCCCCCTGGAACAGACGGCCGCCGACATCGCCGCCTGCTGTGGGGTGAGCCTCCTGCGAGCCCACCGCCTCGCTCGGGGCTGGACGCTCCAGCAGGCCGTGGACGCCTACCGGGCCATGACCCGGGACATGCCTGCGGCCGCCCGCGTCGACCAGGAACAACTGCGCATCTGGGAAACCCGCCCGGACCGGCGTCCCCGCGCACAGACCATCGACCTGCTGTGCCGCCTGTACGCGACCAGCACCCAAGGGCTCGGCCTCGGCGGCGACTACACCCCCGCCACCACGTCCCTGGCGGTGAGCCGACAGCCGGTCCCACCCATTCCCTCCGCCCCAGAGGCCGGCATCCCCCAGCCGGCCGACGCGCTCGACCAGCTCCTCGACCGCACCCGCCACGGAGTGGACCGCACCCTCGCCCGCGCCACCCTCAGCCCCTTCCAGCTCGACCTGCTGGAGGAGCGCCTGCTCGATCTCCGCAGGCAGTACCTCGTGACCGCACCCGCGCCCATGCTCGAACAGATGCTCCCCGAAATCGACGAGATCCAGCTTCTCGCCGCGGAACGGCAGCCCGGCATCGTGCAGATGCGGCTGTCGGAGCTGACCGCCGTCCTCGCCACGCTGGTCGCCGACGCACTGATGAAGCTGGGCCGGCTGCGCCAGTCCCGCGCGTGGTACGCCACCGCCCGCGCCGCCGCCGACGACACCACCACCACCGATCTCCGCGCCCGCACCCGCGTCCAGGCCGCGATGCTGCCCTACTACTACGGACCACTGGCCGGCGCGGTCAAGCTCTCCTACGAGGCCCGGATACTCGCCCGGCACCACGACACCCCCACGGTTGCGTTCGCCGCGGCAGCGGAAGCCCGCGCCCTCGCCCGTCTCGGCGACACCACCCGAGCCCGCGAGGCGATCCACCGCGCGCGCGACGCCTTCGACCACTCCGACGCCACCGACGCCACCGACGCCTTCGCCTTCCCCGAGCGCCGTCTCCTGCTCTACCTCAGCGGCGCACTCACCCATCTCGGCGACACCCGGGAAGCCGGACGCGTCCAGACGCGGGCGCTCACCCTGTACGGCGACCATCCGGGGATCGACCCCGCCCTGCTCCACATCGAGCAGGCCATCTGCCTCGCCCACCAGCGGCACCTGTCCGAGGCTTGCCGGCTCGCCACGGCCTCCTACCTCGAACTCCCGCCCGCCCAGCGCACCGAACTCGTCGGCGCCCGCGCCCACGACGTCCTCACCGCCATCCCCGCCCGGATGAGAACCACGCAGGCCGCCCGGGAACTCGAAGACGCCCTCGCACTCCCCGCCGCCGCCGTGGGATGACAACACCGTCCCCTCTGCCTCAGCCTGGGGACCATGACGGAACCCCTGCCCGGCGGCTACAGCAGCGCCGAACTGACCGCCCTGATCGCCGCCGCGCGCACCGAACTGGGACTCGACGGCCAAACGCCGCACCTGCTGCGAGGCCACACCAACGCCGTCATCCACATGGGCCCCGTCGTCCTCAAGATCGCCCGCAAGGGAACCACCGCGGCGGCCGTCGAGCGCACCGTCGCCCTCGTCCGCTGGCTCCAGGAGCACGACTTCCCCACCGTGCCCCTCCACACCCACGCACAACAACCGCTCCGCCTCGCCGACGGCGCCCTCGCCACCGTCTGGACCTACTACCCCCAACCCCCGGAGCCCGTCACCGCCGCCGACCTCGCGGCACCCCTCGCGGCCCTCCACCGGCTCCCGGCCCCACCGGTCCCCGTACGCCGGCTCGACAACCTCCGTGCGATCCGCCGCTCCCTCACCGCGATCCGCGCCCTCGACAACGACGACCTGGCCTTCCTCACCGACCGCGCCGACCGGCTCGAACACGACCTGCGCACGGTGGAGTACATCCTCGAACCCGGCATCCTCCAGGGCGACCCCCAACACCGCAACGCCCTCCACGACCCGTCCGGCGATCGGACCGTGCTGTGCGACTGGGACACCATCGCCTGCGGCCAGCCCGAATGGGACCTGGTCACGGTCGCCATCCATTGCCACCGCTTCGGCTACAGCCCCGGCCACTGGACCGACTTCGCCACCGCGTACGGGCTCGACATCCGCACGTGGCCCGGGTACCGGGTCCTCCGCGACATCCGAGAGCTGCGCATGATCACCACCAACGCGCGCAAGGCCACCCACACGCCCGGCTCCCTTTCCGAGGTCCAGCGCCGGATCAAGGGCCTGCGCGACGAAGAGGACAGCCTGTTGTGGAGCATCCTCTGAGCAGCGCTTCCTCAGGAAAGACGCTGCGGTCCTCACAGCGGTCGGCATGAAGCACCTGCCCGGAGAGGCACCGTCACGGGCACGGGAACCGGCCGAACGGCCGGTGCGGGGAGCGCCAGAAGCGCGAGTTCCTGCACCGATTCCGTCGCCATCACCACCGTGACCCGGGCGCGCATGTCCGTTTCCGTCCGGGAACGCCGCAGCAGACGCAGAGCCCGGCCATGTGCCTGGCGGGCTCCGTCCGTGAGCCGGGCCTCGTGCTTGAGTGCTCGGCCCAAGGCTCGGGTGTGGGCGGTGAGGTCGCGGCGTACAGCGGCGAGTGCCTGCTCGGTGCGCGGCAGCGGCTGATCGTCGGCCATCAGCCGGCCGGTGACGGCCAGGGCCCGGCCGCACAGCACCGGCAGCGGGACTCGCCGCAGCTTCCGTCCAGCCGTTCCCGGGGGCGCGGCGATCCGACGCCAGAGGGCGCGCGGACCGTCGATCCGCACCGTGTGCGGGCCCGTGGGGGCGGTTGGTAACCGGCGCGTCGGGACCGGGAGAAGAACGGTGGGCGAGGTCATACGAGTCTCCGGGCGGAACAGGGCTGAGAAGGCGGCAGGTCGGACATATGTGCTGGTCACGGTGTCGCCGCGAGAGCGCGAGCACGGGGGAGGGCCTGGAGGGGAACACGCACCCAGACCCGTTTGCCTGGCCGGTTGTGGTGTCGGGCGTAGCCCCAGTCGGGGGCGATCCGCTGAACAAGGGGAAGACCCCGGCCACCAGTGTCGGCGTCGCCGGGCCGGCGCAGACACGGCGGATCGGGAGAGCGGTCCTCCACCCCCACGCACAGCACCCGCCGGTCGCACTCCAGAGTCAGCGCGATCAGGTCCCCCGGGGCCGATCCGTGGGTGAGGGCATTGGTCACCAGCTCATCCACGGCGAGGAGCAGCAGATCAAGGTCAACGCCCTGCCCGGCCAGTACCGGCTCCCACGAGCGCAGGAACTTCCGCGCGAGCCTCCGCGCCAGCGGAGCATGCACGGCCAGCGCCGGGAAAACCGCACAGCACATTCCCACCGAAGGATCCCCGACACCGCCCAGGGCACCGGCCACGTCCGATCGTTCCCAGATCCGGCACCAGTCATCGGTCTCCCACGCGGCGGGCTCGGCCGCCGTCACCGTCACCCGCTGCTCCTCCAGCCAGGCGAGCACGGGCGCGCGGCGGGCTTCGTCCGCCCCGAGCTCCTCACGAGAGCGGACGAACAGAGCGCTCCCGCCGCCCTTCAGGAACGGGGCGATCGAGCTCCACCCCCGGCGGTCCCCCAGCACCACGCGCGGGCCGGCGACGTCTGAGGCCGCGGCGCGAACGGTGTATCCCCGCTCCGCGGCCGTACGGGCCAGCGAGTCGAGGGCGGCCACGGTCGCGGTCGCGTCCGACCCGCAGGCGTAGAGCACGGCGGTCTTCAAAGCTGCGGACATGACGGGCCCTCCGAAGCGAGGTCGGGAAACTGCGGCGAGCGGAACGAAGGAGCGGCGCTGCCCACGGGCCGGCGGGAGAAGGCACCGCGCGGGGCCGTGTGACCACCGGGAACCCGAATGGCGAGTATGCGTGCGCCGATGCGGACGATCTGAGCCCGCCGGGCGGCGGCCTGGGCGCGTGATCCCAGGTGCGCGGGGGACGGGATGACGACGCCGTAGCTGCGGGGAAGTTTCGTCAGCGCGTCGACGAGGGCGTTGAACTCCTCGCCCCGGACGGCGTCGGTGTGTTCGGTGAAGACGCCCCGGAGGTCGAGTTCGTGGCGGCGGCAGTGGTCCACCAGGGCCTCGCGCAGAGCGGTGTGCTGTCCGCGGGCGCCGGGGGGAAGCCGCAGGAACCCGTAGACCGCCGGCTGGTCGACGGAGCGCTGTTCGGTGAGCGGTTCCACGGCGGCGCTCTCCCCACGGGGTCGGAAGCGGATGCTGAGGTTCAGCCTGGCCTGGCCGGGGCTGCCGGCCAATGAACGGCTGTTGCACTTCCGTGGCACTTGCGTGCTCGCCCGCCCGCGCGGCGTGGTTCGATGACCGTCGAGCGTTGGGAGCGTTGCGTGGCGACCGTGCACCACTGGACCGGCCTGGAGGCCCGCGTACTGCGGCTCGCGCTGCGGATGACCGTCCGGGACTTCGCCGAGTATCTGGGGGTCGGGGTCCGGACGGTGTCGAAGTGGGAGAAACTCCGCACCCTGACGGAGCCGAGGCCGGACAACCAGGCAATCCTCGACACCGCGCTCGCTCGTGCCGACGCCGCCGTCCATCCCCGGTTCGAGACCTTCCTCGCCGAGGAGACCGGACACCCGCCCACCTCGATGCCGGATCTGGGCCGGGTGACGGTCAGCCGGGCGTCCGGCGCGGACCTGGAGGCGTGGGCCGACGACCTCGACCGGACCGTGGTCGCCCTGGCCCGGCAGGACTTCACCTTCGCCGACAGCCTCATCCGCCGCTGGACCCACCGCTTCCCCGCCACCGCACTGGACGACCGCGGCCTCTACCTTCTCGCCCGCGCCACCACCCTGCTCGGCGACCTCAAACGGGACCAGGGCTCCGTAATCGGCCCGCTCTCCGCCGCCGGCGACTACAACACCGCGCGATCCCTGTTCGGGCAACTGGACATCCCCCGCCGGATCGCCCAGATCGACCTGTCGCTCGCCGTCACCACCGAGATGTCCGGCCGACTCACCGCCGCAGCGCGCCAGTACGAGACCCTCGCTGCCGACCCCCGCCTCTCGCCCCGGGACCAGGCCCGCGCCCGGCTGTGGGTGGGCACCGCGCTCAGCAAGGACGGACAGAACACCTACGCCGCCCACGTCATGGAGATGGCCGCCCGCGCGTTCGAGACCCTGGACGAGCCGGAGGACTGGTCGGTCGCTCACCAGAAGATCGCCCTCGCCCACCGCGGCGCCGGTGACCTGAGCGCCGCCCTGAACTGCATCGGCATCGCCCGCGCCACCGCCCGGCCGGACGCACCCCTGCCCCAGGTTCGCCTGGACACCGCCTACGGCCACATCCTCATCAGCGATCCGGCGACCCGCGACGAGGGCCTGCGCGTCCTCGACACCGCCGCGCACACCGCGGCCCGGATCGGGCTGCGCCATCAGCTGGCCGCGATCGACGGCATTCGCACGCCGGCCCACGCCGAACCCGGCCGGGCCTGACCACCGAGAAGAAGGACACCCGTGACCAGCACTCCACCGGCGATCACCGACGCTCAGCGGGAGATGGCCCGCCTGATCTGGGACTACCACCAGATGGACCACGACCTCTGCCCCGCGGACGTGGCGATCGGCCTGGGCAGTCATGACCTCGGCGTCGCCACCACCACCGCCGACCTCTACCACCAGGGTTTGGCCAAGGTCGTGGTCTTCACCGGCGGCAACAGCCCGACTACCGCGAGGGTCTTCCCCCGGGGCGAGGCCGTCCACTACGCCGAGCACGCCATCGCCCTCGGCGTCCCCGAGCACGCCATCCTCGTCGAACCGAAGGCGGCCAACACGGGGGAAAACATCGTTTTCAGCCGCGCCCTCCTGGACCAGGCCGGCGTCCACCCCGCCACCGTGCTCCTCGTGACGAAGCCCTACATGCAGCGGCGGTCGTACGCGACCGTCCGGAAGGTGTGGCCGGAGGTGGAGGTGGTGTGCGCCTCCGAGCAGCTCGCCTTCGAGGACTACGTCGCCAGCATCGGCGACGGGCGCCTGGTGGTGGACATGCTCGTCGGCGACCTCCAGCGGGTCATCGAGTACCCGCAGCGCGGGTTCGCGGTCGAGCAGCACGTGCCCGAAGACGTACGAGAGGCGTACGGCGACCTGGTCGCGGCGGGGTTCACCAGTCGGCTTGCGGCCTGAGGAGCGGTTCCGCGCATTGCCCGGGGCCGCGGTGGCGGCGGGGTGGATGGGCCTGCGGGGTGTCGTGGGCACGGTTCCTCCTTTCCACGCTGGTTGACTGGTGTACGGGGCCGAGTTGATGGGTTCTCCAGCCTTGCAGCGGTGGAGGTGAAGGAGGGACCGCGGTGGGCCCTCACTTCGTCCCACTTCACCGCCAGGACAGTGCCTTTGACGCACCCGTCGGTGAGGAGCAATACATCTCAGAAGTGATGAAACGCCTCTCCTGTTCGGAGGGGGTGGAGCGGTTTCCCACTTCTCCTCATTTCACGCTGGCCTCTTGACAACGAGCCCGGGAATGGTGTGGCGCAGCCTGGGGCTCTGGTTCTCCCGTCACCGTGTCAAGGCGGCCGAGATGTGATCCGTGTCAAACATGATGGAGACCAGCGGGGATTGGGGAGAGGTCCGGCTGTGGGCCTGGTGTGGGCCTGTTGGGGGCCGGGCGCTCGTAGGCTGTGGTGAACGCCGATCCCAGGGAGGCAGACTCGTGGCGGTGGCACGGTGGACCGGGCACGAGGCAGCTCTGCTGGGTGAGGCGATGAGGATGCCGATCAGGGCGTATGCCGAGCGGCTGGGCGTGAACCCGCGGACGGTGACGAAGTGGCGTGCCCGCGGGCGTTCGATCGGACTGCTGCCGGAGACCGCCCTGTTGCTGGACTCGATGCTGCGGATGTGCGATCCGGACGTGGCCGCCGTCTTCCGCGCCGCGCTGGCCACGGGCTCGGCCGACAGCCCGGCTGACGGCGGGCAGCCGGTGCCGGTGGGACCGTTCACGGTCGTCAGTCACAAGGTTCTGCCCGTCTTCGTCGGTGAACCGCTCAGGGCGCTGTTCACCAGGGCGCGGCCGAGCCCGGCGGGACCCGGCGGGCTGGAGCACCGGGTCACCGAGGTCGGGCACCCCGACGGCCCCGGGTCGCGCCTGTACCTGTACGCCTGCGGCGTTGCGGTCTTCCACCTGGCCCAGCGCCGGACGGCGGCTTCTCCGGGAGAACTGGCCGAGTGGCGCTACCGCACCTACGCGACCGATCTGATCTGGGCCGACGAACGCCTTGCCGAACTCCTCGGACCCGGAACGCCGAGGGCCGGCTACGTGCTCTCCGCCTACGTCCTGGAGGACAGCCCCTGGGAGGCACGGCTCCTGCCGACCGCGATGCAGGTGCTCACCACACCGTCCGCCGTGGTCGACCGCGGACACCCGGACGGCCCCAGACGCCTTGGTGACGAGACCGACCGGGCACTGCTCACCCAGGGCTACTCGCACCCCGATGTGGTGGACTTCGGCAGCCGTGCGGTGTCCCTGGGGCTGGCTGGCTGGTCCGGTGTCGCCTACCACCCCCTTGCGCCCGAGCGTGCGCTCGCGGCGGACGCGATCGTGGCCCTGGAACTGGACGTGCAGGCCCTGTGGGCGCTGAGCACTCACATACTCGACGAGGTCGAGGCCGGCCGGGATCCGGTCATGCCCGCCGACTACGGCTGGCGGTTCCTGCGGGGCGCGCGCTCCCGGCTGACCGCCGCCCGGCCCCAGGAGACCGCTCAGCACCAGTTGATGCGCGAGGCGATCCTGACCACGAGCGGACTGCCGGACCGGCTGCGCTCCGCCCAGGAAGCCCTGCGGGAATCCCACGCACCATGAGCCAGACCCCACCGAAGCGGAGGACAGCCGATGGAACTGCACCGAGCCGTGCTGGTGATCGTGGACGCCCAGCGGGGCTTCATCAACCCGCACACCCGGACGGTGGCACCCGCCCTGGTACGGCTGGCGAGGGAGTGGACCGCAGCCGGACGGCCGCTCGTGCTGACCCGCTTCCGCAACCCGCCCGGCTCACCGTACGAGACCATCACCGGCTGGACCCGGATGCGCACCGCTGAGGAGCAGGAGGTCATCGGTGAACTCGCCCCCTTCACCGAGGGCGCGCACCTCGTCGACAAGACCGGCTCCAGCGCGATCACTGCGGACTTCGTCCGTCTTGCCCAACTGCACGGTTGGCGGGAGCTGATACTGGCCGGGCTCGACACCGACGCCTGCGTCTACGACACCGCCACCGCCGCCTACCACCAGGGCTTCGTCCCCTGGATGGTGACCGACGCCTGCGCTTCCGGCGGCGGTCCCGAGTACCACGAGGCGGCCCTGCTCCTCGCCCGCCGCAACCTCGGCCCCCGCCAGCTCCTCACCACCACCCAGCTCACCCTCGCCGACCACGCCGACAGCATCGTTCGCCCGGGCACGGGAGCGTCCGCATGACCTCTGGTCCGGACACCGACCTCATCGTCGTCGGAGCCGGCCCGGCCGGCGTGGCCGCCGCGGTCATGGCCTGCGGCCTTCACCTGTCCACGATCCTCGTGGAAGCGACCGCCGTCGGCTCCAAGCTGTCCGCGATCGGCGCCGTGAACAACGTCCCCGGCGCCTGGACCACCGGCCCCCACCTCGCCGCCGCACTCGAACGCGACATCACCCGCCACCAGCACACCGGCCGCCTCACCCTCCTCACCGCCCGCGCCCGCGGCGTGACCGGGCACCCCGCCCACGCCGAACTCACCCTCCACGACGGCCGCACCCTCACCGCCCGCGACATCGTCGTCGCCACCGGCACCACCGCCCTCACCACCGCCGACACCGACTGGATCACCACCCCCCATCCCGTACCGCCGCTGCCCCCGCTGTGGCGGGCCACCCCCGCGGACCTCACCGGCCGAACCACCGTCGTCCTCGGCGCCGACCGCCCCCTCGGCACCTGGCTGCGCGCCCACCTCGACACCCCGGCACGCCTGGAAGTGCTCCACCCTCCGGCCGACGCCTACAAGACCACCGAGGTCCAGGACGACCCCCGGGTCCGCCTCGTCCCCGTCACCCGGGCCGTGGTCGAACCCCTCGCCGAGGGACGGGTCCGGGTCACCGCCGGGGACCGGTCGGGGAGCGTGTACGAGCGGGCCGACGGGGTCGTGGTCACGAACCTCGGCAGCGCGCCCGCCGCACTGGAGGGACTGCACCGCGGACCGGACGGCTACTGCCCTCCCGACCGGCAGCATCCCCGCGTCCACGTCGCCGGCGACCTCAAGAGCGCCCGGATGCAGCGGATCTCCGTGGCGATGGGCGACGGAAGCCGCGCCGCGCTGAACGCCTACTACCGGGATCACGCCGGCTAGAACCGCCCGGCGCCCGGCGGACACCGGGCCGGCTCAGACGCGGGGCAGGGCTGCGGGGGCCGGCAGGCGGGCGGTGTGGAGGCGGGTCCACCGGTAGGCGGTGCTCTCGCGGCGCAGTTCGACGAGTTCGACCCGGCCGATGCGCAGCGTGACCGGGGGGAGGGTGCGGAGGGCGGCGACGGCGTCGATGACGGGGCGGGCGTCGCGGTCCCGGTTGTTGTAGGCGATCCCGAGGTGAGGACGGAAGCCCGCGGTGGGGCGGCCCGCGGGCAGCCCGTGCCGGCGGGCGGCGCTGTTCAGCACGGTGTGGAGGTGCAGGAGCGGGGTCCAGGGGGTGAGGCTGTAGCGGACGGCGCCGCGGGACCCGGTCATCGGGTGGGCGGACAGGGCGAAGGCGCGCGGCGCGTGTTCGGCCACGGTCCGGGCCAGTTCGGCAATCTGGCGGGGGGTGACGTCGGTGCGGTGGCCGATCCTGCCCAGGGTGATGTGGAGGCCGTCGTCGGGGACGGGGTCGAGCCGGAGGGGGGCGAGGTGATGCTGGCAGTGCCGGGTCAGGGCGCTGAGTTCGGGCGAGCGGGGCAGGAGCATCCAGTAGTAGGCCCGGTGTCCGGGCGTCCAGCCGGGCCGGTCCCAGTGATCGGTCATCCGCGCCAGCGCGGCGAACGCGTCCCAGTCGTGGTCGACGACCGCCTGCGGACGGTCGGGGTCCGGCGGCGGATCGACGGGGAACGACCGGGCATCGGACCTGAGGGCGGCGGGCACAGCGATCTCCTCCTACAGCCGGTGCGCGGCGGGCGCGGCGACGGGCGCGGCCTGGGGCTGGGAGTGCCAGGAGCGCAGCATGTCGGCATAGTCCCGTACGGCGGGCGTCGTGTGCCAGCGGGCGGCGTGCTGGTGGAGTTCGCCGGCGCGCTGCCAGACGGAGCGGATGGGGGCGGTGGCTCCGGCGGTCAGGGCGGTGCGGCCGAGGACCATGGCGTGGTCGATCTCGGGTGAGGGCTGGTGAAGCAGGGCGGTGGCGACGTCGAGGCCGACGAGGGCCCGGCTCCAGCGGGAGGAGGACCGGTTGAGGAGCGGGTCGATCTCGGCGGCGTGGTCCAGGACGGCCTGGGTGTCACCGAGGGCGAGGCGGGCGGTGATGGCGTTGGCGAGCGTGCGCGCCAGGGAGTACGGGGTGAACGCGATACATGAGGTCATGCCCTCGGAAAGCGTCGTCTGCCGCTCGGACAGGGTCATGGCGCGCCCGATGGCGGCTTCCGCGCCGCGGCGCTCCCCGGTACGGGCCAGGGCCCGTGCGCGGCCGTTGACCAGGAGCCGGATCGCCTGCGGGCTGTCGGGCGCCAGGTCGACGCCCGCGCGGGCCGCCTGGTCGGCCTCGGTATACCGGCCGGTGTAGTAGAGGCCCAGCGAGCGGGTGCCCGCCGCCCACATCTGCGTCTCCCGGTCCCCGGCCTCGCGGGCGAGCAGCTCGGCTTCGGTGCAGTACGCGTCCACCGTGGCGAAGGGCGCCGAGCTGTTCACGGCCATGTAGCCGAGTACCCCGGCTGTCCGGGCGGCGAGATGGAACAGCTCGGCGCGGGCCCGGGGCGGCTGATGTCCGGCGAGGAGCGTGTGCAGCATGGTGCGCAGCAGCCGGGTCTCGCCCACCAGCAGCCGCGGGCCGAGAGCCTCGTAACGGTCGATGACCCCTTCCAGCGAGGTACGCACCGTGGCCACGAGGGCCGGGTCCGCGTTCGACGCGGTCAGCAGACGCGTCTGCGCGCCGATCTCCTGCGCGCCGTCGAACTCCACCTCCCCGCCGTCCGGCGCGGGGGTCCCGGTGTCGGCGTCTTCGGTGTCGGCGTCTTCGAAGAGGTGCTCGGCGGGCATGGCGAACAGGTGGCGCAGGATCGTTGCTGCTTCGCGGCGGGGCACCCCCTTGAGCTGGCCGGCCGACCACCGGTCGAAGGTGGCGCGCGAGACCATGACCCTGGCCAGTCGCGGCTCCCGCTCCGCTCCGGCCGCCTGGACGGCGGCCTCGCGGAAGGCGTGGCGGAACGCTTCGTACGCCGTCAGGCCGCGCTGCTCCAGCAGGACGGCGAAGACGGTGGTGCGGACCATAGGGGTGCTGCTCCTTCCGGACCCGCTCCGACTGGAGCGGGCGGTGCTGTCACCAGGGGGGTATTCCGTTGTGGAGGTAGGCCGTCCGCCCGGTGGTGAGGGCGGCCAGGGCCTGTTCGAGCCGCCGGCGCTGGGCATCGGGCAGCAGCGGGAGCGCCTGGTCCGGGGGGAGGAACGCGCACGCGTTCAACTCCTCGTCCCGGGGGCGTACGGCGGCAGCCTGGGCGGCGGTGAGGGTGCCGGCGTCGAAGACGAAGGCGATCAGGTCGTCCCAGGGGCCGTGCGGGGCGACCCAGTCGATGACCAGGAGCCGCTGGACGGGCAGGTCGAGGGCGAGTTCCTCGCGCAGCTCGCGCCGCACCGTCTCGGTGGGGGGCTCGTTCGCCTCGGCCATGCCGCCGGGAAGGTCCCAGCCGTTCTTGTAGTCGGGGTCGACCAGCAGGACGCGGCCGTCCGGGTCGCGGATGACCGCATCCGCGCAGGATCGCTTGCGGGCCTGCCGGGCGTTGCCCTCGGCCAGGTATTCCGTCCAGCCCGGGTCACCGGGTCGCGGCTTCGTCGTCATGGTGGGGATTGTTCCCCGCCCGGGCCACTGCCGTCCGGCACGCCGGGGAAGAGCAGCCGGCGGTGCCGGGCGGTGTCCTGGACGCGGGTGAGGAGCTCGGCGACCGTGTTCCGCGAGCCCCGGGGCATCACGGTCAGAGCCTGCTCCAGGCCGGTCAGCCGCTGCGTGATCCGTACGGAGCCGAGGTCGGCACACGCCTCCAGGAGCTCGTGACCGACCGCGCACGCGCCCTCCAGCTCACCCTGGGCGAGGAGGACCCGGGCGAGACAGAGCTGGGAGAAGGTCCGGCTGCGGCGCCGCTCGGGCCCGCGCAGCGCGACCGCCCGCCGGGCCTCGGCGGCGGCGGTGGACAGGTCACCGAGGTCGCGGTGGACCCACACGGCCCCGCTGGTGAACGCGGCCTCGTCGAACGGGGCGACCCAGCCCGGCACGGGCTCCGCGGGGACCTGGCCGAGCAGGCCGCGGGCGGCCTCCAGAGCCCGCAGGGCGCCGACGTCCTCGTGCCGCCGGGCCAGGGCCCGGGCCTCCATGGTGTGCAGCCGGGCGGCCAGCATCGGCACCGGCGCCGCACCCCGCAGAGCGACCAGCCCCGTCCGGGCCAGATCAAGCGCCTGGTCGGGACCGGCGCTCTGCAACGCGAGATGACTCATCGCCACGAGCGCGTTGGCCGCGACCGACGGATCGGCGACACCGCGGGCCAGCCTCAGAGCGTGGGTGAAGTGCTCACGGGCCAGCGCGTCACGCCCGCTGTCGTGCGCCATCCACCCGGCCATCTCCGTCAGCGCCGCCGCCGCCCTGAACGCCGTCTCCCCGCCCGGGTGCGCACCGCCGAAGAGCACCGGGCCGAGGGTGGTGCGCAGATAGTGGACGACGGCCGGGTAGAGGGTGCTTCCGCCCTGCCGGCGGTCGGTGCGCCGAAAGCTCTCCACCGCCGCCAGATACGGGTCGTCGGCCACCGGCTCCGGAGCGGGCAGAGCCCAGACGCCCGGGTCGGGCAGGCGCGTGACCGCGTCGAAGCGGGAGAACAGCACGCTCACGGGCTCACCGAAGAGGTGCTCCAGGACCCGGGCGACGGCACTGCGGGGCACCGTCCTGATCCCGCCGGACACCCACCGCTCGAACGTAGCGCGCGAGACCGCCAGCGACCCGAGGCGCCGGTCCCCGCACCGCTGGGCGAGCTCCCCGGCCGCGCGGGCGAAGTGCCCGCTGAACCGCTCGTACGTCCAGCCGCGCTCCCGGACCAACTGCCCGAAACGGGTCGCCGTGGCCATCCGCCGCTCCCTTTCCCAGCCGGAGGGGACAGCCGGCCATGGCGTCCCCTCCTCACTCCCCGGCTGCCGCCGCGACACCCGCACAGGAGAAACACTCCGCGACACCGCATGCACGGTTCGTGATGTCCGACAGCATGCTCCCTGGACACCCCTGCCAGCAACCAGTCCGAGCAAATTGCCCGACTGCCTTGTCTTGTCCAGGAGTTCGCGAACACGCCACACTTGCGCTCATGCCGGAACACAAGCAAGCGCCCGGGTCAGCCGCCCTGGGGGAAGTGGGGCGCCGACTCGAACGGCTCCGCACCACCAACGGGCTGACCCTCACGGCCGCCGCCGCGCACTGCCGGGAACAGGGCCTGCGCACGGACGCCACCGCGCTCAGCCGCATCGAGAACGGCCGCCGCCGCACCGTGGCCGACGACCTCGTCACCGCGCTGCTCCGGCTCTACCGGGCCGACAAGCGGACCAGCACCGAGATCACGGAGCTGCTCGGGCCCGGTACGGGCACCGTCCGCCGGCCACGGCCACCCCTCCTGCGCCGCCACAGCGACCTCCTGGGAGAGATGAGGTTCGAGGACTACCTGGACCGCGAAGCCCAGGCCGTCCGGCTGCGGAACTACGAACTCACCCTCGTCCCGGGCCTGCTCCAGACCTCCGACTACACGCACCACGTCATCACCGCGCTCCGCCCCGACCTCACGCCCAGGCAGATCGAGGGCCTGTGCGACGTGCGCCTCCACCGCCAACGCGCCGCCGCCGAAGGCGTCCCGCGCGAACTGGACGCCCTCATCGACGAGAGCGTCCTCCTCCGCACCATCGGCGGCCCCGCCGTCATGCACGAGCAGCTCGAACACCTGCTCACCACATCCGAGGAGCCCGGAACCACCATCCGGATCCTCCCGGCATCGGCCGGCGGCCACCCGGGGCTGGCCGGACCCTTCGTGATCATGAGTTTCCCCGAGGCCACCCACGCCCGGGACATCGTGTGGATCGAGACCCTCAGCACCTCCGTACACCTCGACCAGGAAACGGACGTCGCCCGCTATACCGACACCTTCACCCAGTTGTGGGGCCTGGCTCTCGACCCTGCACACACCCGTACCCGCCTCAGAACACAGATCCAGGAGCTCCACGCGTGAACCGCCAGCACCCGCCCCTCCCTGACCCGTCCACGATCACCTGGACGGTTTCCTCCTACAGTGGAGGTGGCGGCAACTGCGTCCGAGCGGCGCCCCACCCGGACGCGGCCGGCTTCATCCTGCTCGGCGACTCCAAGCGGCCCCATCAGGCCCCGCTCGCCATCCGCCGCAGCACCTGGAACACCTTCCTCCAGATCGCCGTCCAGCAGCCCTTCACAGCTGCTGCGTAGACCTTCGGACAACAGTCCGGGATTACACGGCCCCGCCAGGCCCCCACAACCGCCGAGGCCTGGCGGCTGCTGTCCGGAGAACGGGTCACAACGGGACGACACCGCCGGGCCGGCAACCGTGCGGAGCCCAAACCACCCGCACGATGGATACCCCCGCAGCGCCGCCCATCGGTAGCGTCCGCCGTCTGCGCCCGGCGCACCGTGCGCCGGCGCAACGGAAGGGACCCACTATGGCCCGCCGCCGCGCCACAGCAGCCGCTCTCACGGCTGCTCTCCACTGCGAGGACGACTTCCCCCTTCAGGGGCGCAAGCGCGAGAACCTCCCCCTCAGCACACGGGTGAGCCTGCGGACGACCACGCTCGGCCCGCGCCGCCAGCGCTTCCTCAACCCGGCGGCCCTGGACTTCACCTGGTACCAGCGCGCCCCCGCCGCCTCCGTCGCCCCGTCAGAAGGGCCCATCTGAACAACTGGGAACCAGGAGCCGGGCAGCGCGGGGGGCGGGCCGGCGGCGCGAGAACCAAGCGAGAGCCGTCCTCGGCAGGAGCCGAAGATGCCCATCCTCGGTCGGCCTCGACCCCGCGTCAGCAGCCATCCATACAGTCCCGCCGCCGTTGGACGGCACCTCGCCGGCGCCGCCTCTACCGAGCGGCCGTTCGCCACGGACCGAGGGTCCTCCGCAGCACTGTCTCCTCGCGGAACGGCGTGTCCACACCGTGGCCGCCGAGCCGCCCGCCCGTGTACTCGATCTCGCCGTCGAGGTTCCGGTAGAAGAAGACGGCGTCGCCGCGCTGCACTGCGGCAATGTCCTCGGTCAGCTGGTCCAGTTCGTCGGTGTCGTCCGGGGCCCAGTCGTACTCGGTCCAATAGATGCCGCTGATCCACAGCCGCAGGTTCCCGGGTGAGACGGCAGCGACGATGTCGCTCCCGGCACCGCCGGTGGACAGGAGCACCAGGAAGTCGGCGGATTCGAGCAGCGGCGCGCCGTACGCGGCGGCCGCCGTGCGGAACACCGCCCGGGCGGGCTCGGTTCCGTCATCCACAGGGATTCCGCCTCGGCTGCCCGGCGCCCCAGTTCCCGTACCGCATCTTCCCGTCCACCTTCCCGGAAACCCTAAAAGTTACTCGGAAAGTACCCTTTCGACAGTCAATGTCGTGCGTACGCAGCACATACTTCTTCCCCGACTTCACGGGCATGAAGTCCTCCGACCGGTTCTTGGTGGCGTTCTTCCAGCCGCCTTTCGTCTTCCTCTGGAGCTTCGCGTCGATGACGAGCCGGGTCGGCACCTTCGTGCCGGTGCACATCGCGCTCACCTTGGCCAGGATCACCTTCCTGCCCTGCTTCTTCCCCTCGCCCTTCGACTTGTGCGGATCCATCGCCTTGGCGCCGCATGCGCCCTTTCCGGCCGCCGGGGCCGACCCGGCCGCAGCCGCCTCGGGCGACAGCGACGCCACGGTCATGAGCAGGGTGACAACAGCGGTGAGGGAGCGACGCAACAGAGGACTCCTCATAGAACATGAACGGGGCACGGTCAGTTCCAGCAGCCAGGAACAAAGTGCACGCTCCTGTTCTCCAGGGACGCGAGGCCCGTTTCTCGGCTCGGGCCGGTCAGTATCCCGCCGAGGCCGAGCCCACAGGCACGCCTCGTAGGGGAGTTCACCCGTCCGAGTGGAGCACCACTCCCAGCAACTCCGAGAGGCAGCCGTGCACGCCCGGGGCGCACAGAGCCGGCCGCGCGCCCGCAGCGTGTCGGTTCCGTACGGTGCGGCAGCCCGCCCGCCCTACAGTGAGACCGATCCATCCAGGGGAGCGGAGGACCCGATGACCGATCACGCACCACCGACGTTCACCACCTACGTCAACGACGGCGAGCTGGTCGTCCTACCGGCCAGCATCAACACCATCAGGGCGGCGCTCCCCGAAGAGCAGCGGGACGCCTTCGACACCGAGATCGGCGAGGCCCACGCCGAGGACCTGCTCACCGTGCTCCTGCGGTGGGCCCAGGAGACCGACCCCCAGGTACGGGCCTTCCAGAAGGGGATGTTCGAGCGTCTGGAGAACGGGCACGCGGAAGGCTTCATCTCGTCCGAAGGCCTGCACGCCCTGATCGGCCCCACCCCGGGAGCGTCCTGATGGCCTACCGCGTCCAGTACAGCTCCGCGGCCGCCGATTCCGTGAAGAAGATGAGCGAGAAGCGCCGCAAGAGCTTCCTCGGAGAAGTCGGCAGACTCGCCGAGAACCCCTACGTGTTCGGGGTGGCCCTGCAAGGGAACGAAGACCGGCGCGAGGCCACACTCGCGGGCGCCGCCGTAGTGTTCTGGGTCAGTCGCAACGTCCTGACCATGTCGGTCATCACCGTGGTGCACGCTGACTGAACCAGGCGCTCCTCTTCGCTCGTCGTGAGGAGCCCGGAGCACTCCCAACAGCATGGCGCCGCTGCTGACGCCGGCCAGGACGCCCGCCAGCGGCGGCCGGGCTTGTCGCCCACCAGCCGGAACGGACGGACTCTGCGATCGAGCACTGGCGACAGCACGATTGTGGCACTCTGCCCACATGACACAGAGTGATACCGACGGCACCTCTCGTGGCGGGTATGCGGGCGATCTGGCCTTCTGGACCCTTGTCACGGCCTTCGCCGGCGCTCTCTCCGGCGTCTATCTCTCCTGGGCCGCAGTGGCTTCGTGGCAGGTGGGCGACCGGTACTGGACCTGGAACCCGGCGTGGTGGCTCCTGCCCTTCGTCACGGTCATCGGCAACCTGGCCGTCGCCGCCCCCGCGGCAACCGCTCTGACGACCCGTTCGGTCCGGGTCCTGTGCGCCGCGGGAACGGCCGCGATCGGTGTCCTCTACGCCCGGCTCCACAGCGACGCGCTGCCCTATCCCGTTCTGATGTGGCTGTGGCCGGTCAGCGCCACGGTGACGGGGATGCTCGCCCTGGTGCTCCTGATCGGCCAGCTGTCCCGCCCGCCCTGGCGCACCTCGGTCTCCGCCGCCGGGGACAGGCCGTAGCAGGACCACCCGACCGTGCGGGACGCCGACCAGGTCTGCGCAACCCGGCGTGCGGGGAGGTTACGCGGCCGGCGGCTCGGCTCGGCGCCGGGTGGGCCCGGCTTCCCGCCGTCAGGCCCCGGCAACCCCGGGTGCCTGGGCGGACCGAGTGCCGGCCGAGGGCGCCGTGCCGCTGATCGCCGAACACCACCACCCGCCTGACTCACCCCCGCACCCGGCCGCCTGGTGGCTCCGTCCCCCGCCACGGTCATCCCGCCCACGCCTCTGGGGGTTCGCCCTCCAGTACGCACCGCCGAAGGAGCCAGCCCGTGCCCGCGCCCTCCACCCCGCCCGTCCCTGCCGCTGGCCCGGATCCGGTACCAAAACTGCGTGTGCTGCTGGAGCACGCCTACGGCCTTGGACACACCGGCCTCACCCGACTGCTCGCAGGGCAGAACACCGTCAACTACCGCGCCACCAACGGCGACGAGACCTTCTTCGTGAAGTGCTACCTGCCCGGGACGGACCTCGCGGCAGAGCGCTCGGCGATCGGCCAGAGCCGCCTCGCGGGGGAGCACGGCGTCCCCGTCGCCGTCCCACGGTCCACCCGGACGGGGGAGGCGATCGCCACCAGCGGCGACCTCGCCACCTCACTCTGGGAGTGGGTGCCCGGCCGCACCGCGGAAGGCGGACTGGCCCTCGGGCAGCAAAAGGCCGCCGGCCGCGCCCTGGGCCTCATCCACGCCGCCTTCGCCGACCACCCGGCCGCAGCGGCCGGGGCATCACGTCGGCTGACGAAGTGGCGTACGACCGACCCGGCGGCGAAACTCACCACGGACGTCGACCAACTCCTCGACCTCATCGCCGAACACCCCGTACCGGACACGTTCGACACCGAGGCGGTCCGGACCCTGACGGAGCGCCGCGCCGCCCTCACTCGTCTGCCCGAACTGATCACGGGCCTGCCCGACGGGCTGACGACCCAGGTGATCCATGGAGATCTTTCGGTCGTCAATGTGCTCTTCGAGGGCGAGGAACTGACAGCGGTACTCGACTTCCTTCCGCCCGCACCCGAACTGATCTCCTACGAGTTGGGGAGGGTTGCTTTCGACCCGCGGACCGTCGTCCACGACCCCGACTGGATCCGCGCCGGCGTCCGGCTCGTCCGCGCCTACCAGGACAACAACCCCCACCACGCGGCCGCGGACGTGACCGGCTGTGCCCGGGTTGCCCTGATCCAGCTCCTGGGATCGCTCTACGGGGTGAAGGAGCACTACATCAAGCCCGGCCTCCTCCAGGACGATCTCGACGCGTTCTGGCTGCTGCGGCACGCGGCGGCCACCCGGCTTCTGGACCGGCTGCCCGACGTCGAACGGGCCCTCGCCGAAGCTGCGGGACCCCGGTAGCCGCACGGTGCCCGCCCTGGGGCGGGCCCCCTTCTCTTCCCTTCACTCTTTCTTCTTCGCCTGGAGTGATCCCGATGGGTGTATCCAGCGCGGCGGCCAAGAGCGAACAGCCCGAGTACCGGTGGAGCACGGTGAACGTCCCCCTGTCCTGGGGTGAGACGCGTCCCCCAGCACTGGGCTCGCCCGTGCGCAGGGGCTCACCGTCGACGCGGCCGGGGCCGCACACCCTGTGCCTGCGGACGGCCGCGGGAGTGTGCCGTCGGCCTGGGCGGGGCGACAGGGTGCGTAGATGCTCGGCACGGTGTTGGGCCCACCATCCAGCGATGCATCGCGGGCACTGAGCCGATCAGCTATGCGGCGAACATCATGAGGAACCCGATGAAGGTGACGAACCCGATGAGGCCGAGGGCCGTTCCGGCCGCCGCGACCCACAGGCGCCCGACACCGCGCCGTCCGTAGTGGATGCCCGCCACGCCGAAGGTGAGGGCGAGGGCGCCGGCGAGCGCGGCGAACGGGGTCAGGAAGAAGAACGCGGGGACGGTCACCCCGAGGGCGGCGATGGTGCCGAAGGCGAGGGCCGCGGGGCCCAGCAGCGTGGCCGGCGAGTCGGCCGGGATGGGCGCGGTTCGCTCGAACATGGCCTTCTCCTTCATTTTGAACACGTTCAGCTTTTGCTGATCGTACTCCTGGCACGGACCGGGGGTGGCTGCCGGTTCAGCAGTGTTTGTCGGTGGGCTCGCTGCGTCGCGGGCCGTTGGCCGAGGAGCGGGCGGCCCTGGTGCGGTGTCCATACCGGTGCTGTCCCCAGCCTGGGGGGCCGGCGGCGGAGGGCAGGAGGTCGAGGTGTGCCCCCGCCGGCGCTCCACGGACGGACGCGATCGCTCTGCACGGGACTGTCCTTCCCCGGGGTCACCGGTGGGGGAAGGCGGCGGTGAACTCGTCGGCGAGGTCTTTGACCCGGGGGTGAGCTGCGTGGGGGCGGAGGCGGGTGAGGACGTCGTGGACGCTGTCCTGGACGCGGTCGGACATGACCTGGGCTGCGTGGTGGAGAGCGGTGCGTCCGTGGGCGCAGGCAAGTTCGATGTCGTTGTCCTGAAGGGCGGTGGTGGCCAGGAGGGCGTGGTTGAAGCCGTGGGCGCGGAGCATGACGGCCGGGTGGGCGGCGGCCTCTGCGGCGTAGCGGCGGGTCTGGGCCGGGAGGCCGAGGTCGCGGTAGGTCCAGGCGATCTCGCCGGCGTGCTCGGCGCGGGTGTAGGTGCGGGTCCAGTCGGGTTCGTCGTCGGGCCGGGCGCGGGCGAAGTGGTGTTCGGCCCGTTTGATGGCCGCTTCCGCGGCGGCGGTGTCACCGGTGCCGGAGTGGGCGCGGGCTTCGAAGACGTGGAAGACAGCTTTCGCGCCGGGGGTGGCCCGGGGTGCTCCGTTGCGGGCGCGGCGGGCGAGTTCGACGGCGTGGGCGGGCTGGCCGAGGTGGAGGGCCTGGTGGCTGAGGATGGTGAGAGCGCGGGCGCCGAGCGGGGGGTCGTCGGCGGCCTGGGCCATGCGGGTGGCCTGGATGAGGTAGCGCTGAGCGGCCTGGTGATGGCCGACGTCGTACGACATGAGGCCGATGGCGATGAGGAGTTCGGCGGTGGCCCGGCGCAGGGCGCGGCCGGTGGTCTCGGTGTAGCTGCCGTCGTGGAGGTCGAGGACGGAGCGGAGGTAGTGGAGGGCCAGGGGGCGGGTGTGGCCGCCGCCGTGGGCGACGTCGAGGTCCTGGAACGCGGTGAGGGTGGCGCGGACGCGGGTGACGTCCGGGGCGCCGACGCGCGGTGAGGTGGCGGTGCGGGAGGCCGGCGGGTCCGGGGGGCGGTCGAGCCAGTGGCCGCTGGCGGCGACGACGGCCGCGCTCGCGTAGGTGGAGGAGCGCAGGAACTCGCGGCGTTCCATGTCGTACCTCCGCAGAAGCTCGATCTCCTTCACAGTAGAGGCGAGCGAGGGATGGTAGGCAAGACCTGCTTCCGCTTCGTTCGTGCCGGTGGGGGCGAACCCGGCGTCGGTCGGGTGGACCGTGCGCCGCAGGCGTTCGGCCAGGACGCGGCAGATGAGGAGCGGGACGATGCCGGCGGGTGCGGTGCCGCGGATCCAGTGGCTGACCGAGGTCTTGTCGTAGCGCAGGGCGAGTCCGTACTGGATGCCGAGGGCGTTGACGCGGGTGGCGAGCGCCTCGTACTTGATGTCCGCCTCGCGGACGAGGTGGCGTAACGCGGCGTTGGGAGCACGGTTCGATGGCATCGCATCACCTCTCGGCGCGAGCGTAAGTGCCCCTGAATCCGGGCGGATTGACGTGGTCGCGCCTGCAACCGTTCAACCCCCGTCGCGTCTTCCGGCGGGCCCGGTGGCGGTGGTCTTCTTCGGACGGGCCCGGTCCCCGGCCTCGCACGGCCGGGGGACACGACGGGTCCCTGAGGAGAAGGAGGAGCACGGTGGAGGAGCGGTTACGGATCGGCGTGGTCGGTCTGCGGCACGGCGCGCGGCATGTGCGGGGCTGGGAACAGGCGCCCGGCGCGACGGTCGCCGCGGTGTGCGATCTGGACGGGGCGCGGAGGGAGGCGGCGCGGGCGGACGCGGGGCCGGAGTGTGTCGCGGTCGCGGAGTACGGGCGGCTGCTGGAGGACCCGGGGCTGGACGCGGTGGTGGTGTCGGTGCCCAACGGACTGCATGCAGACTTCGCCGAGCGGGCCCTGCTCGCCGGGAAGCACGTGGCGGTGGAGAAGCCGATGACGCTCACCGGGCCGGAGGCCGCCGGGCTGGTGCGCCTCGCGGACGAACGCGGTCTGGTGCTCGCGGCCCTGCATGACTTCAGGGCGGACCCGGCGCACTGGGCGGCGAGGGAGCTGGTGCGCGACGGCGTGCTGGGGGAGGTGTACTTCGCCCGCACGGTGTGGCTGCGCCGGGACAACGCGCCCGGGTCCTGGTACCGGAAACGCACGTCCGCCGGGGGCGGGGTGCTGCTGGACCTGGGCACGCACCGGATCGACCTCGTCCTGTGGATGCTCGGCTTCCCGCGGGTGGGGGAGCTGACGGCGGCGACGAGCCGCCGGCTCCTGGCCGGCCGGGCCGACGGCGGGGACGTCGAGGACACCGCGGTGGGGATGCTGCACCTGGACGGGGACGCGGTCCTGTCGGTGGAGACCAGCTTCATGGGGCACCTGCCGCACGCCGAGGACGTCCTGCTGGAACTCAGGGGCACCCACGGCGCCCTACGAGTGAAGAACGTGGGCGACTCCTACCGCGACTACCAGCTCACCCTGCTGCGCGGGGACCGGGGCCGGCACGAGGAGACCACCTTTCCCGTACTCGGCCCGGGGCCGTCGATGTACGAGGACTTCGTCACCGCGGTCCGCGACGGCCGAGATCCGCTGTGCCCGGGGCGGGAGGCGGCGGTGGTCGCCGACGTGATCGACCGCATGTACGCGGCGGCCGAGGCCGCCGGGCGGGGGGTGGGGTGATGTCCGCCCCCGCTGCGAACAAGGTCGTGAACGTGGACCTGGAGACGCTGCTGGGCCGGGGCGCCGCCGCACGGGCCCGGGCGGAGAACCGGATCTCGGTGGCGATGCGCCGTCATGGGCTGCGGGTCCATGTGATCGTCCTGTGCCACGGGCATGATCCCATCCGCTTCGCGACCACCATCCGGCTGTGCCGCGCGCTGGCTGTCCTGCGGGAGACCTTCGCGGGGGTGGAGCTCGCGGTCAGCTACCAGGGCGGCCCGGCCCCGGCCGCGCTCACCGCCCCTCTCGATGTCCCGGTCCTCGGCCCGCACCGGACCCTGGCGCGGGCCGGCGGCGGCGCGCCGCTCCCGGACGTGGGGAAGGGTGAGCACCTGCTGTCCTGCCTGGCCCTGCTGCGCGCGGACCAGTCGGGGGACGGGGAGCGCCGGTTCGTCGTCTTCGTGGACAGCGACTATCTCGTCTACGACCCGGAGAACGTCCTCGCGCTGTTCGCCCCGTGGGCGCTCGGTTTCAGTGCTCCCGGGGTGCCGTGTGCCGATGAGCGGTTCGCCGGGGTGCGGTTCGCCAAGGGCGGCAGCCTCCGTCTCGCCGTGGACACCGACCTGGCCAAAGCGGCACGGGACCCGGAGATGGAGCGGACGTGGGGGTTCGCGGATCTGCTGGACGCGGCCTGGGCCCGGCACCTGCCGTCCGCACCCCGGGTCGCCGAACGTCTCCCGGCTGGGTGCGCTCCGACCCGGACCGCCCTGCACGAGGCGCTCGGGCCGGCGGGGTTCGCGGAGCTGGAGGCGGCCGTCGAGCAGGTCACCAAGCACGGCGGCCGTTCCTCCCGGGCGCTGTCGCTGTGGCTGGCCAGCCGCCGTGACCATCTGGCCGAGCACTGGCTGGGCCGGTTCTCCTTCCTCCTGCACGGCGACCAGGGCGCGACGCTGGCGGCCTGGTCCGCGATGGAACTGGCCCCCGGCTACGGCCTGGAGATCAGCTTCCTGATGAACGCGCTGTTCCGGCCCGGCCTGAACGGCCGGATCGCCCAGGCGCTCGCGCTGCCCCACGCCCACCTGCCGAAGGACGAGGCGGACAACTTCGCGCTGGGCGTCGAGCTGTTCACCCTCCTCCAGCACCTCGTACGCGGCACGACCAGCCCCGGACCCGCCCCGGGGCCGGGACCGGAGGAGCGGTGGCCGTATCAGGCGGCGACCAAACTCGGCTACAAGCCGGTCGCCCTGACCGCCGTGCCCCAGGTGCCCGCGCTCTACCCGCCCGTCACCGAACTCGTCGCCCTGGGAGGCACCCCGTGACCCGACCGCGGATCGGCGTCCAGTACACCCCGCCCCCCGGACAGGACATCAAGACGACCGTACGGGCCGCCCGGGAGATCGAGGCGATGGGCTACGCCGCCTTCACCCTGCCCGACCACCTCACCCGCCCCCACGACCACGGGACGGCCGCGGTCCCCGACCCCTTCGCCCTGCTGGCGAGGATCGCCGCCGACACCACCACCATCGCCCTCGGCACCATGACCGTCCTCGACGCGCTGCGCCTGCCCGCGCACACGGTGCGCAGCGCGGTGACCCTCCAGCAGATCAGCGGCGGCCGCTTCGAGCTCGGCATCGGCGCCGGATGGCAGCCGGCCGACCTCGCCGTCCTCGCTCCCACCGCCCGTCCCGCCGACGCCCGGATCCGCGCCCTGGAACAAACCCTCCAACTCCTGCGGCAGGCGTGGCCGCTCCCGGGAGCCACCACCCCTGACGGGCGCGACGGCACGCTGGCGCGGACCCTGGCCGACGGCGCCCCCGCGCCCCGGCTGATCGTCGCGGCCGGCACGTCCGCGCTGCTGCGCCTGGCGGCCCGGCACGCCGACGAGGTCGCGCTCACCGTCCCCACCCGGCGCCGCCTGCACGGGGTCACGCCGTCGGCCGCCTCGGTCGCCGCCCAGATCGCCACGGCCCGCGCCGCCCGCCCGCCCGGCGTGCCCCCGTGCGGGTTCCACCTCCAGATCCGTGCCCTCGGCCCCGCCGTGCCGCGGGACCCGGACGGGGACTGGTGGACCGTCGGCGGCAGCCCCGACGAGGTCGCCGACACACTCCGGCGGCGCGCCGCGGCCGGAGTCACCCATCTCGGCGTCTGCACCGAGGACCTCCACCTGCTGGAATGGCTCGCCTCCCGCGTCCTGCCCCTGTGCGAGGGGTGAACCGGTGACCGCGCTGATCGTCCTGTGCGGCGGGCTGGGCAGCCGCCTGGGCCCCACCGGCCGAACCCGGCAGAAGACCATGCACCCCGTTGCCGGCACGCCGCTCCTCGAACACGTCCTGACCCAGGCATGTCCCGCGCTTCCCGCCCCGGCCCCGATCCGGCTGCTCACCGGCCATCGCGCCGTGGACGTCGAGAACGCGGTTCCCGGCTGGCAGCAGCGCATCGACCCGCGGATCCGGGCCGTGCCGGAGAGCGAGCCCGGCGCGGCCGGGGTGCTGCATCTCGCCGACCGCCTGCCCCCGCCCGTGCTGATCATCGCCGGGAACGTCCTGATCCCCTACACCCGGCTGCTGCCCCTCCTGCTCGCGCAGTGGACCCGCGACCGGCGGCCCATCGCCGTCGGCAGCCGGCAGTGGAGGACCGAGTCCCACCACACCCTCACCCCCTCGGGTGACACGGTCGCCTCCTGGCACCGCACCCCCTACCGCGACGACGGCGCCTTCGAAGTCGTCGACTCCTACCTGATCACCCCCCAGGTCCTCGCCCTCATGCGCACCGGCCCCGAACCGATCAGCCACACCCGCGCTCTGGCCGCGCTCACACCCCACCGGGCGGTAGGTTTCGCGGAGTTCACCGGCGACTGGCTCCACGTGCAGACGCCGGCCGACCTCACGCTCACCCCGTCCCGGAAGGCCCTCCTGTGCCCACCCGCCAGCCCGTCGTCGTCATCGTCTCCGGACCCCCCGGCACCGGGAAGACCACCCTCGCCACCAAGCTCGCCAAGCTGCTGACCCTCCCCCTCTACAGCCGCGACACGATCAAAGAGGCGCTTTTCGACACCTTGGGCTGGTCCGACCGGCAACGCTCCAAGCAGTTCGGGGCCGCCTCCGCGACCGTGCTGTTCACCCTCCTCGAAGCCGCGCTGACCGCCGGCGTCCACTGCATGGCCGAGTCCAACTTCCGCCGCACCCACGCGACCGCGGACTTCCGCCGCCTCATCGACCAGACCGGCTGCGCCGTGGTGCAGGTCCAGTGCGTCGCCGACGGCCCCGTCCTGCTGGAGCGGTTCACCGCCCGCTCCGCCTCCGCCGAGCGGCACCCCGGGCATTGCGACGACCAGAACGCCGCCGAATTCCACGCCGAGCTCCTGGCCGGCCGCTACGAGCCCCTGGACCTGCCCGGACCGGTCCTCACCGTCGACACCACCGACTTCCAGACCATCGACATCCAGGCCCTCGCCGCCCAGATCACGGCCCTCCTCCACCCCGGCACCGCCTGAACCGCCGGCCCCGGGGGCACGGGCCCACGACGAAAGGAACCCGGCCGTGCACGCCCTCCGTCTTCGCGCGCCCCAGACGTTCGAGCCCGTCCCCGACACCCCCGCGCCCCGGCCCCGGCCCGGCGAGGTGACCGTCCGCCTGGCCGCCGCCGCGCTCTGCGGCAGCGACCTGCCGAAGTTCCGCAGCACCGCCGACCCGCGCTCCGGCCGGCCCGGCTTCCCCGTCCACGAATGCGTCGGCACCATCGCCGAAGCCGCCCCCGACACCGGCCTGCACCCCGGCCAGCGGGTCCTCGCCATGCCCGACGACGAATGCGGCCTCGCCGAGGTCTACCGGGCCCACCGCGACACGACCCACCCGATCACCGCCGACCGTCTCACCGACGCCCAGGCCACCCTCATCCAGCCCATCGCCACCATGCTGTACGCGACGGCGAAACTCGGCGACGTCACCGGCGCCCGCGTCACCGTCATCGGCCTCGGCCCGATCGGCCTGATCTGCGCCCACATCCTCAGCCGCCGCGGCGCCCGCGTCACCGGCGTCGACCCCACCCCCCGAAGCGAGGGCATCACCCGCGCCTTCGGCATCACCCGCCACATCCAGGACACCGCCGCCGCCCTCACCACCCGTACCCGCGCCCACGAGCCGGCCGACATCTGCGTCGAAGCCGTCGGCCACCAGCAGCGCACGCTCCGCGACGCCATCGCGTCCACCCGGCACAGCGGCACCGTCCTCGCCCTCGGAGTCCCCGACGACGCCGAATACGCCCTCCCCTACGACCAGCTCCTGCGCGCCAACCTGACCCTGAAGGCCAGCATCACTCCGCCCTGGCAGCAGGTGTTCGCCCCCGCCGAGGACTACCTCACCACCCACCTCGACACCCTGAAGCTGCTGATCACCCACACCTTTCCCGTCACCGACGCCACCACCGCGTACCGCGCCTACGCCGAGCCCGCCCCCGACCGCCTCAAAGTGATCATCAGCACCGCCGGCGGCTGGACCCCGGCCGGGAGCCCGTCATGACCGCCGCGCCGGGACGCTTCCTGATGATCCGCCACGGCCGCACCACCGCCAACGCCCACGGCATCCTCATGGGCCGAACCGACTCCCCCCTCCTCTCCGAAGCCCTCCAGCAGGCCGAACACCTCGGCCGGACCCTCGCCCTCGGCCCCACGACCGCCCTCCACAGCAGCGACCAGCCCCGCGCCCTGCGCACCGCCCACCTCATCGGCCTGCCCCACCGCATCCGCCCCGTACCGGACGAGCAGCTGCGCGAGCGGCACTTCGGCCGCTACACCCTCACTCCGTTCACCGACCTCGCCCACGACCCGCACTGGCCCGCCACCGACACCGCCTACGACGTCCGGCCCGACGGCGGCGAGTCACTTCGCGACGTCGAACTCCGCGTCTTCACCCGCCTCCTCGACCTCCACCACACCCTCCCCCCGGACACCACCCTCGCCGTCGTCGGGCACAGCACCTGCTGGCGCCTGGTCGAAGCCGCCCTCCACCACCGCCGCCACGACCCCTTCGACGAGCCCATCCCACCTCCGCTCGCCGTCCTCGAACACCCCCGCACCGCCCTGCACCGCCTCCACCAGCACCTCTGAACTAGGAGACAACGCACGCGGCCCGCGTGCGCCCCCGCAGGGAACGGCAGAGCGGGGAGGGCGGGACGCCTGGTGTACGGCGTCCCGCCCTCCCCGCTCGTTCCTACGCGCCCGGACGCCGCACCCGAACCGGCGGCAGCACACCACCGAAGACCAGCCCGGGCACCTCCTCCACCCCACCCACACACGCACCGGACCACGCACGCACCCCGTACGCCACCGCCGACACCCCGCCCCGGCACGGCACGCCCACCGCCGTCATCCCCGCCCGCCGCGCACCCGCCAGTTCGTCCCCGCCACCGTCCCCGACATACAGCACCCGGTCCGCCGGAACCCCCAGAGCCGCCAGCACCCTCATATACAGCACCGGCGACGGCTTGACCGCGCCCTCACGGCAGCTGAAGAACACCGCGTCGACCAGTCCGGACAGCGCGCACAGCGGCCACGCCTCCGCCGTCTCCGCCGCCGCGTCCGAGAGCACCGCCACCGGCACCCCCTGCCGCCTCAGACCGCCCAGGACCCCCAGCACGCTGTCCGCCGCCTCCAGTCGGCTCTGGGCGTGCTCCCGCAGGACCGCGACGGCCTGGTCCAGATCCGGTCCCCGAGCCCCGCACCGGCCGGCCAAGTCCCGCGCGATGTCGGGCACGGTCGCCAGGGCCCCCTCGTGCCGCGCCCGCCACGACGCGGACAGGGCCTCCCGCGTCCGCTCCCGCGCCACACCGAGCGCGCACTCCAGCCCGGAAGCGAGCCGGGCACGCTCCGGCCCCGACGGCGCGTCCACCAACGTGCCGAACAGATCGAACACCACCGCACTCCAACCTCCCCGCCCGTCAGTTGACCCGGCGGTCCCGTACCTCCGCCCACCGCTCACCAAGCCACCACCCTCCGCATCGTTGTGATCACGAGGTGAGGAGACCGTCCCGCCGACTGACGCAGACGGCCAAGACGCGCGCCCTCAGGTCCTTCCCGACACGAGCACAGCAGCGATGCGACAGCACTGCCAGAGCGCACCCGAGTTGAACGGTGGCACGGAACCCGGCACACCCCACGAGCCGTTCCGGGCCCCATGCGGCAAGAACCTGCGGCCAGTTGAGCGGTCTCCGGGCGGCAGACCGGAGGGATACGCCCGAGCCCGGCATCTCTCCGAATGAGGACCGTGCGTTCCACAGCCCCCAACACCCAGGGTTGCCATGGCTCCGTCCTAGATCAGGGGCCGCAGGACGACGGCGGTCGCATCATCCCGGCGCCGCCGTCCGGATGGCCGTGCCGCATCGACCAGGGCCTGCGCCATGACCCGCGGCGGCCGTTCGGCGTTGACCCGCACCAGCGCGTCCATCTCCCCGGGCGAAAGCTGATCGACGATACCGTCGCTGAGAAGGATCACGGTGTCCTCCGGGGGAATCTCTACCCGGTAGACCGTCCACACGCTCGCTTCGGGCAGGCCGAGGGCTACCCAGTTCCGGTGGGACTCGGACACCTCAAAGGGCACACCGCCGTTGCGGGCCAGCTGCTCACCGACGGTCTGCTCGTCGGTGTACCGGGTCAGGCCGCCCTTTCCGTTCGCGCCGAAGGCGGCGCAGTCGCCGGCCCATGAAACCCCGGTGGGCCGTCCCGGCCGGAGATCCGCGGCGACTGCCACGGCGCTCGGCCCCTTGCCGTCGGCGCCCCGGTCCACGAGCAGATGATGGCCGGCCATGATCCCGGCCGACGAACCGCGTTGGGCGGTCGTCCGGGACATCGCCCAGGCGAGACGGTCCATGTCCCGGGCGATCTCCTCCGAGTCGCCCACCCCGTCGACCACGACCGCGCCCACCGACCCGGTCGCGCTGCGGAACACCGAGTAGGCGTCGCAGTAGTGCTTCTTCTCCCCGCGCCGGCCCGCAGCGCCGAAGACCGCTGCCCCGTTCACCTGTGTCGTCATGCCCGCACGGTAGGCGCGGCCGTGCGCGCACACCATGACGTGGGAGGCGATGTGCCGCACGCACATCGGCGAGACTGCTACAGGCGCTGGTGAACTCTTGTCCGGGGCGGTGTCCGCCACGGGGCCACGCCTTCCGTGCTTGCGCTGCTGCCTCCGCCTCCGTACACCCCGCGAGCCATCGACCGCGATCCCCCGGAAGTTCCAGGCCGGACAGCTCCGTTGGGTCGACCATCACATGCGGTCCGCTGCCACCCGGCGACAGGCACTGATCCCCCCTTGCCCGGGTCGCACTGACGGGCCCTCCGTATGATCATTCCCACGCGACGCGGGAGGAACGGACACCATGGTGCCCAGAGGAAGGCGCGACCGTAAGAAGAACGCGGACGGCGAGGAGGAAGAGGGCTGCTGCGCCACCACCCTCGACACGCTGAGCCACCCATGCTGCTGCGGCGGCGGCATCTCCGGCCAGATACACGCGCTCTTCGCCCTCCTCGGGCACCTGGCCCTGACCTCCGGCCACGGCACCGACCCCGCCGCGCCTCCTCCCGGCGGACGGATCGCCGCCGCGATGTACCGGTCCGTACGGCACTACCGCGTCACCATCAGCCCGAACCGACCCCCGTGCTGCCCCTACACCCCCAGCTGCTCCACCTACGCAGTGAAAGCGCTCCACCGACACGGCGCCCTCCGCGGCGGCCGGCTGATCCTGACACGTCTGCTGCGCTGCCGGCCCGCCGCCGTCCGGCGCCACGGCCGCCATGATCCGGTACCTCCGCTCCGCCGCTGACCATGCGCTCGGGCCGGGCCCCGCGGCCGACTGTGGGACGGCCGCGCGGGCACACCCCTCCGGCTGGTGGACCGGCCCGGCACGAAGCGGCTGGCGCGGCTCCAGAATCGCCGTAGCGCACTCCTCGCCCTGACGCAGGCGGGCGCAGGGGGTGAAAAGTGATCAGGGGCCTTGCCGTTCCAGGGGCGGGGTTGTCGGTGCTTGTTTCTATGCTCCGGGTATGAACGTAGATGATCTTCGGTGGCAGGAAGCGACGTACGGGGGGATTCCGCCGAGGATGGCGGACGATCTCGTCCGGCTCGGGCATCTGGATCTCGTGATCCAAGCGGCGAGCGAGCGGGGCGAGTGGTTCTGCGCGGTCGCGGCCGTCCGGGAGCTGCGCGCGGCTGGTGATCACGACCGGGCCTGGTCGGTGATCGAGCCGTTCGCCGCGACCGGCTGGAGACCCGCGCTGGCCGAGGCCGCCGAGGTCCGGCTCCGCATGAATCAGGTTCAGGAGGCCCTGGCCCTGGTCCGCCCGGACGAACCGGTGACGCAGGGGCGGCAGTGGAGGGACTACGCCCTGATACTGGCCCGGTCCGGACGGGTGGTCGACGCGATCGACCTCCTCGCCCCGCATCTCGGGGACGGATGGCTCCAGGCCACGGTGGTGGAGATGACCGAGGACCAGGACCGGGACGAGTGCGTCCTGGAGCTCCTCGCCCCCCTGGCACACACAGTCCGGCGGGCCAGGGCGGACGGCTCATGGAGCCATCCGGGGGAGGAGGCCCTGGAACTCCAGGCCCACGTTCTGGAGCGCGCGCGCCGCGCCGGCGAGGCGATCGACATGCTCGCCGCGGACGTGGCCACGGGCCGGTGCTCCAGCCAGAACACCGTCGAGTTCTACGCGCACCTGCTCGCGCGCCACGACCGGATGACGGAACTGCGCGAGCTGGCCACCGGCCCGCACGCGCCCGCCGCCCTGGAGCCGTACACCACGGCACTGGAAGAACGGGGCCGAGAAGCGGAGGCCGAAGCGGCCCTGCGTGAAATCATCGATGCCACCGACCACCCCAACCACCGCAGCACGCTCATGGCGCTGCTGGCCCGCCAGGGCCGGATCGACGAAGCTGTTGAGGCCGGAGCGCCCACCTTCGAGTACTACGACTGCGGCAACCACCTCCCCTGGGCCGTAAGCCTCCTGACCGAGGACGGACGGCCCGAACGGGCCCTGGAACTCCTCGACGAGCGCACCCCCGGATACCTCGCGGAGCACGCGTACTCGGTCCAGTCCATGAGACTGTCCCTGCTGTCGGAAGCCGGCCGCCACGAAGAGGCCCTTGCCCTGGCCAGGGCCCTGCCCGCGGAATCCCACCGCGACCGCGACACGGCGATCGCCCGGCTCCTGGAAGACGCCGGCCGACCTGACGAGGCCATCGCCCTGCTCCGTACGACCAGCGAGACCGCGGCGCCCCGGGCACTGGCGGAACTCCTCATCCGGCAGGGCAGGCCCGCCGCCGCCATCGCCGCCCTGCCCACCGTCACGGCCCAGCGCGAGAGGCTCGCCTCCCGCGCCCAGCACGACACCGAGCCACCCGACCTCTTCGGGTAGCGCCACCACGCCCCTCCCCCGCTGGCCGATACGATCGCCCCAGGCCCGGCCCAGGAGGAACGGATGCGCAGCATGCCCGTTGAGGACCCGCGGGGGCAGTTCGCTCAGTGGCTCGACAGATCCCGTCAGCGGCGGGTGGGCGATGAGAGCTGGGCATATCGCAGTTTTGCCGACCTGGTCGCCGAGCACGGCTCCTTCTTCAGCCCGGCACCCTGGCCTGCGGCGGAGGCGCATCCGAAGGCGGGGGGTCGCTGCTTCGCCGCAGCGAGCGAATGGTCGGACCGGACCGGCTGGACCTACGCGGAGGGGTACGCGATCGTCCCCTCCGAGGTGGACCCCTTCCCCGTCTTCGAGCACGCCTGGTGCCTGACTGGGGAAGGCGAGGTCGCCGACCCCGCCCTGCCGGACGGAATGGCCACAGGGTACTTCGGCATCCCCGTCAGCGAGCGCTTCCGCCGCGAGCAGCAGCACTCCCGCGCGACGAAGGCTGTCTTCACACAAGACCCGTCCAACCCGCTCGCCGGCGTCAACAAGTTGATCTTCCGCACAGGGCTGCCCCGCCATGCACTGGCCACCGGCGCCGTCAGGATAAGACGAGGCAGCGAGACATTCCCCCGGCTCTGACGTGCCACGCGCTCACCGGTGTCCGGTCGCGCGGAGACAGCGTTCGCCGCCGGTCGGTGAACCTGGCCCTGGCTCAAGGGCGGGTCGGGAACCGTCCCGCTTACACGCTGCGGCAGCCGCCGCACCCGGAAGGAACCCGGGGCGCAGCCCACGCCCATCACGGCACTCCCTGCACCCCGGTCACCGTACTGGCGCCGCCGCCCGGCACCCCTGCACAGTGCCGCTCGAAGGGCGGCCGGCCCGACGGGTGAATCCAGGAGATCCAGCCGAGCTGAGCGGGTCGGATGATTCCCGGCCCTCAGCGGGCGCGCGCCTGATCTGACCAGTGCGAGAGGCACGGCTCCCGTGCCCCGCGAACGCCGTCCGCCGAACCCGTGCCAGCGTGCTGGAGCCGCTCGGACGGGAGGAGAACTGCGAGGAAGGCGATCCCGGCGAGGTGAGCGGCGCCCGCCGGTCCGCCGGTCCGGCCGGCAGAGAACCGGCTACACGGCGGCGGGGAGACGGTGGCGCCACTGCTCCAGAGTGTCGGCGGCCTGGCGCAGGCCGGCGACGAGCTCGTCGAGCTGCCCGGCGTCGGTGACCGGGACGTAGTCCGGTGCGGCCAGGCCCTCCCGGTCCTCCAGGGCCAGATCCACCCGGGCCGCGGGGCGCTCCCTGTCGTGGGAGCAGTAGTCCTCGTCGGCCATGGTGGCCAGGGTCAGCCGCAGGTGTTCGCCGTTGACGAGCGGGGGCAGCGCCACGGTGACCGACTCGGAGGTGTGAGAGACCGACTGGTCCGCAGGGTCCTCCTCGTCGTGGACGGAGGCGCACCAGTCGGGGCAAGCAGCCCCTGTTACCGTTTTCTTCCATTCATTCGGGTTCATGGCCTGAATTATTTCATGTGCCTTATGTGATCTTCTGGGTGGTGAGTTCCGGGAAGACGCCGGTGAGGAGGCCGCCGATGAGCGCAGACCCAGCGGACGGGCCCCCGGTCCGGTCCGCGCCCCCGGACTCTCCGTACGCGGGACGCACTCCCTGGTTCCACGTCACGGTCCGCTTCGGTTCCGCCGGGCGCACGGTCACGGGCAGCTGGCGGGACCCTGGGACAGCGGAAGCCGCCTACCTTGCCTGGGTGGGCTCGCACGGCCAGCTCACCGGGGTCCGAATCATGCTGGACAGGGAAGACGGCGGATGGCTGTGGCTCCAGCGGGCCTGGACCGCAGAGTCGGGGGAACTGTCCCTCCCGAGTCCCGGCGACGACGGCACAGGCCCCGCTTCTCCGGCAGCGCCGGGGACAGCCGGTAACTGACGCCCGCGCGGCCGTCCTCGCCGCAGGGCCGCTCTCGGGCCGTCTGCGGTACTGCTCGGCCCGCGCCCCGGGACCTGCGGCCGGGCAGGTGTGCGCGGGCACACGTGTACCGCGTTGCTGGACCGGATCCCGGACACTTCCGTGATCCCCCGGGCCCGTTATGCCGATCGGTCACTGCGTACACCCAGCCAAGGCGCACGCTCCCCGACTGGAGGCCGGGCGTGGAGTTCATCAGGGTGACGCTCTCGCAACGACGGCCCGGTCCAGTGCGTGACGGTCCCGTCAGCCGGGCCATCTCCTCTTGCGAGTCCCACCGAGAGGCTGGCTCAGGCGCTGCCTCCGTCCCGTGACCGGGCGAGTTGCCCGGTCACGGTCCGCGCCAGGGCGAAGGCAGCGGCCGACGCCCGGGGCGAGGGCGCCGACAGGAGGGCCGGGTCGTGCCACAGGCCGGCCCACTCCGTCAGATGGGGCAGCACTTCGAGTCCGGTCAGGCCGTGCCCGGTGATGGCTGAGGCGGTGTCGCTGAGGGTGCCGGCGTCAATGTCACGGCGGGCGCGGACCAGCACCCCGAGTACCGGCATCGAGGCCGGCGGCAGGCCGCGCATGTCGAGGGTCAGGTCCCTCGCGATGTCGGCCCCGGGGCGGGGGATCTCCACCCTCTCGACGAGGTCCCTGAAAGGTTCCAGCAGATCTTCGTCGCGGGCGAACGCCGCCGCCCACTGCGCCTTGTGTTCCTCCCACACGGGCCTGCCCCACGTCTCCACGGCCTGCGGCTCGATGGCGCTGAGGTACTCCTGGAGCTCCTGGAGCCATTCGGCCTCGCTCCTCTCGCCCGGGGCGAGTCCTGCCAGCTGCCGCTGACGATGGCGTTCGGCCCAGCCGGCGGCCGCGCGTGCCCAGTGCTCCGGATGCTCCTTCACACCGTGGGGATCGAGGAAGCGGATGAAGTCCGAGCGCCACGAGTCGATTTCTCCGCTGTCCGGCCCGGCGGGCACGGTGACCGCCTTCTCACCGTCGTCCTCTTCCACGCCGTGGGATTCAAGGGAGCGGATGAAGTCCGAGCGCCACGAGTCGATTCCTCCGCTGTCCGGCGCGGCGGGCACGGTGTCCGCCTTCTCACCGTCGCCCTCTTCTCCGTCGTCCCAGTCGTCGTACAAAGGGGAGCCGAGGACGAGATCGAAGTCGCCCCACCATTCCGCAGCCGCCTCCGGGTCGGACACGTCGTACACCGACGTGTCCCCGTCCTCGGTCCGCGCGGACACGTACACGTCGAACATGGAGTCGAGGAAGGTCAGCAGCCGTTCGGCAGGTTCCCTCGGCGGACTCGGGTGCGCCGCGAACCGGTTTTCCAGCCACTGCCACATCCGCACATGCTCCGGGCGCCGGTCCGTGATCCGGGTCTCCGTCCACAGCGACCGGCGGCCCATGACCTGTTCGGGAATGACCGCGAGGATCAGGTCGCCTTCACCGACCAGCTGGTGCTGCTGAAATCCCGGGTCGAGGACGACGACGTCGTAGTCCCCCTGCCGGGCACGGGCGATCATCTCCCTCGCCTCTTGCGGATCCGGGGGGAGAGCGCCGACGTCCATCGTTCCCCGGTCGGCGAAGCCCGGCTTCGCCGCGCCGCCGAACATCTCCATCACACTGGCGCGATCGCCGGTGCCCAGGACCAGGACCTGGTTGCCCGACCGGGCCAGCGCCGCCGCCAGAACCAGAGCCGTCGTCGTGCAGCCCTCACCACCACGCCCTGAAACCGATGCCACCGACACCACACCGCCGCCCGAGGTGCGCGCGGCTCCCGCCGCCCGGGGCCGGATGCGGTCCGGTCCGGGCCCCTCCAGCTCCTCGGCCGCGGGAGGGCGCGTACTCCAGTCGGGCAGCTGCTCCAGGAACAGGCCCGACCGTCGAAGGGCCCGGCTCCACAGCGCGGACTCACCGTCAGCGAGGTCGCGCATCGACTGCTCGAAGGAGGGTCCCTCCAGCTCGTGGGGGACGGGGTCGTGCCACAACGGCCGACCGCCCGCGGCGGCGGCCCAGACCGCCGCCGCATCAAGATCCTCTTGCCCGGCTCGCTCCGCCCGCGCACGGGCGGTTCGGCCTTCTCCTTCGCTGTGCCGGACACGGACCGTGATCCGCGTCGACCGGCCGATCAGCCCGAGCGCGAGATCCTCGTCCACGCGTACCCACGGCCGCAGCCACGGCACCCCCGACAGCAACCCGCCGGTCTGCGCTGGCAACAGCCGTCCGAGCAGGAGCGGCAGATCGTCGCTCTTGCACCACAGGGTCAGCCCGCTCACGCCCGGCGACACGGCGGCGACCCCGAACAGCGTGCCCGGGGAGGCCGCGGTCTCCGGCCCAAGCCGCGGGCGGATCAGCGCCCGGAGAATGCCGGCCTCCAGGTATTCCTGCGCCCAGTCCGCGGCATCCGGCACCAAACCCTGGTGCAGACCGTGGCTCCGGTACCACTCCACCGCACTCGCACGAGGCTCACCCGTGTACTTCTGGCGCAGACGGGCAACGTCACGATCGGTCGCCATGGCAATCCATTCCGCAGCGCGACTCCCCGGACCGGCGCGCCGACAGACGCAATGAAGACCAGATCGACTGACGTCGCGATTCGCGTCTTTCCGCCAGGCGCACGCGCGGGTCCGGGCCGCGCCATGCAGGCAGGGGCAGCAGTGTCTGCCGCGGGACACGATACCGATGTCCGCGCGGAGCGGTGCGGCGGACTCACTGCGGTTCTTAGTCGGAGGGCGCTCCGGCACGAAGGGCTGGCGGTGTCACCGGAGGCTGTCGCCCTGGACCGCGCTTCATGCGGCTGCGCCGCTCCGGCGGCGCGGCCTGGCCGCCGCCTCCCGCTCTGCCTGTCTGAAAGCGGTCCGGGAGGCGGCCTGCCGGCGTGCAAAGGGACTGCGGGTCCCGGGGTGTAGTAGGCGCACGCCTCCGACAACGGTCGCCGTGTCTTCCCGGCCCGGCTCGTGCCGGGAAGACCGGCGGACCTGCGGTCCTGCTGATCACCCCATCCGGGCGGGCTTGATGATTCCGGGCCCCCAGCGGGAGCGCGCCCGGTCGGCCACTTCCTCCAGACGGCGGCCGTTCTCGACGGTCCGGTCGAACGTCAGCTGCGCCGCCGTGGCCGCCGTTGGCCGGATGGCTTCGGCCCGCAGCGCGATGCCTCTCACTCTGGCCCTCTGCAGGCTCAGGGATTCGTAGATTCCGTACGCGGTGTGGGCCAGCAGCGGGGCGTGCGCCGTCGGCTCTTCCAGGGTCCGGCCGCGCGCTGTGGAACTGCCGTCGGCGTACCGGACGGTGAGCTCGATCCGCCCGGTGGCCTGCTGTTCGGTGCGCAGCCGCCAGGCCACCTGCTCGACGAGTCCGCGCACCGCACGCCGGTGACGGGAGGGGTCGAGCTCGTCACGGGGGAAGTCGTGGCGCTCGGTGGCGGAGAGAGGCGGAGCGGCCGGGGTCACCGGACGGTGGTCGATCCCGTGCGAGCGCTCGTGAACCAGACGACCCTGCACCCGGCCGAGGATCCGCTGAAGGGTGCCGACCGGGGTGTCTGCAACGGCGCCGATCGTGTGCAGCCCGTACTGCGACAGGGTGCGTACGGTCGCCGGGCCCGCCCCGTACAGGAAGCCGACCGGGCGGGGACGCAGTAAACCGTCCACCGCCCCGGGGGCCAGGTGGACGATCCGGCCGGGCGGTGCGGCGGCGCACGCCATCGCCGCGACCGCCCTGCAGTCCGCGGAACCGATCGACGTGTCCACGCCATGCAACGCGAGCGTACGCATCCGAACCAGATGAGCGAGCCCGTACGCGTCCTGCCCGAAGTAGGCCAGGGCGCCGGAGACATCGGCGTCCGCGTCGGTCGGAGGCAGGGCCTCGACACGGGGAGAGATCCCGTGCAGAACCCCGAGCAACTGCGCGTACAGCTCAGGATCCGCCGTCCGAAGGCCGTGGAAGTGGACCCGCAGAACACACCGGACGCGATCAGTCACGGTTGCTCGCCATCTGTTCCGGTGGGGTGCTGCTGGGCCAGAGCGCGGAGCCGCAGTCGCTGAGAGGCGGCGGCACCGGTTGACAGGGAGCTCCAGTGAGGGTGCCAGTGAAGGCGTACGGACAGGAGCAGCAGCCGGCGCCGCAGAGCCGACCGGCCTGTCGGCCCGGGCGCGGCGAGCGCGGCGTACGTGCGGTCCCAGGCCGTCTGGAGCTGGACGAGGTCACGGGGAAGCGGAGCGGGCATGACGTCAGTGAAACACGTGTTCGAATATATGCACGAACAAGGGCCCGGTCGGGGCATCGGCGCCGTGCCGGCCGGGCGGCCCGGTTGCTGATGCCGCGCCTCACCGCCACAGGACACCCCGCCCGGTCGGGGAGCGGTCCGCGGTGCCCTCTGAGACCGGGGTGCCGACCGTGCGCACGGAGCGGACAGTGGAGGTGTGGATGTGGAGGAGGCGGCCGGCGCGCTGTACGCGCTGCGCCCGGACGAATTCATCGCCGAGCGGGCCGTGTACGCCGCCCGCGCCCGCCGGGAGGGCGACCGGGAGGCGGCGCGGCGGATCGCCGGCTTGCGGAAACCGGTGCTCGCGGCCTGGTCGGCGAACCTTCTCGCCCGCGACGATCTTGATGCGACCGAGCGGTTCCTGACGCTGGGAGTAGACCTGCGCGAGGCGCAGCGAGGACTGGACGGAGCGGCACTGCGGGAGCTGGGGCACGACCGTCACCAGGTCGTCGCGGCCCTGGCCCGCCGGGCCGCCGACCTCGCCCGCGATGCCGGAGTACCGATCGCGGAAACGGTCCGGCACGACGTGGAGAAGACGCTCCACGTCGTGCTCGCCGACCCGGAGACGGCAGCCCGGTGGGCCGCAGGACGGCTGGTCACCGTCCCAGAGACCGCCGACGGCTTCGGCGGCATCGACCCCGCGTCGGCCGGACGGCGGCGGAACCAGTTCTCCGCCCCGGAACCGGACGAGCCGGGAACGGCCCGCGCGGCGAAGGAGCGCCAGGAGGACGCGGCGCGGCACGCGTCGGCCGAGGCGCAGGCGCAGGCGGAGGCCGGGCGCCGGGAGGAGGCACTGGAGCTCGCGCGGGCCGAACGCACCCGGGCGGAGGCCGCCGAGACGGCGGCCTCCGTCCGGGTGAGGGACCTGGAGGAGGAGCTCCGCCTGGCCCGGCATGAACAGCGCACGGCCCGGGCTGCCGCCGAAGGGGCGGTCACCGCGGAGCGGGAAGCCGGTGCGGAGGCGGACCGTGCCCGCCGCGCCGCGCGTTCGGCCGGTCGCCGCGGTCATCCTGCCGGATGAACTGCACCGTCCTTCCGGCCCTCTCCATCTCTGTGCGTTGGTCCGGTGCCCCGGACAGGGCGGCGGGCGGTGAGGCTCCGGTCCTCGCCCGGACCGCCGCAGAGCGTCTTCCGGCCGCGGGATCAGGCAGTGCCGGCGGGGAGGTCGCGGAAACGGGCCCGGGCGAGTTCCACGCTCACCCGCACGGTTCCTGTGCGGCCGTGCCGGCTGAGGGGGACGTGCAGTTCGGCGTCCTGGACGGCCGGCTCGGGAAGCCCGTACCGCGGGAACAGATGCGCGGGGTACTGGTCGGGGTCGGGCGAGCGGTCGTACCGTCCGGTCTGGTGGCGTGGGTCGTAGTAGGCGGGCCGGTGCAGCATGATCACGGTCTCGGCGTGCGCGAGGAGCGCCTGCTCGTGCCACATGTCCGTGAGCCGGGGCCGGGGGTCGTCGCGATGGAGCGGGGCGCGCGTGAGCTGCTCCACGACGACGACGGCCGCCTCCAGGCGCCCGGCGAGTTCATGGAGCCCGGCGACGATGCGGGCCATCTCCGCCTCCCGTCCGGCGGTCGGGGTCCGTACGTCCTGCTCCACCAGGCCGAGGTAGTCGACGACGAGGAGGTCCAGGCGGCCGTGCCGCTGGAGTGCGGGTTCGCAGGAGCGTTCGATGTCGGCGACGGTGGGTGTGCTGCTGTCGCCGCCGAGGAAGAGCGGGCGGCTGTGGGAGGAGAACGCGTGAATCCGCTCCTTCTCGGCGTCGTCCAGCTCGCGCCTGCGGACCTTCTCGGTGAGCAGGCCGGTCTCCGCGGAGATCAGCCGGTACAGGAGCTCGGCATTCGACATCTCCAGGGACGCGACCAGGGCCGGGCGGTCCTGACGGATGGCGCAGTCGGCGGCCAGGGACAGCGCGAGCATTGACTTCCCCATCGCCGTCCGCGCGGCGATCACCGTGAGCCGTCCGGGACGCAGCCCGCCGCCGAGGAGAGCGTCGAGGGCGGTGAGACCGGTCCGGACGCGAGGGCGGGATTCCTGCTGCTTGACGGCGCGCCGGTGGCTGCCCTCACCGGCACGGGTGCGGCGTCGGGCGTCAGCCTTGCGGGCGTGGTTTCGGACCACGGAGAGCTTCCGTTCCTGCGGCACGGCCCGTGGTCCGAACCGCCGTCGGTCGCCCAAAGGGCACACGGAAGAAGGGGGTTCCGCCGACGTTGATGCGCAGGCACCTGGGGCTCAACGCCCTCGTAGGCCACGGGACCGTGAAGGGCTCGCACGGGCCGACACCAGCAGCGGCCATCGCGCAGGATCCTATCGGAGACACCTGCCTGGCGAAGCCCACGCCGGGCTCGCCGTCCCGCTGTGCCGATCCGGCCCGGGGCCCCGCTCGTCGCGGAGCCTCGCGCCGGGACGAGTATGACGACGCCCGCGTACGGCACGGCGAGCGCCGGGCCCGGTTCCGTGCCTCAGGCGGACACCGGAGCGGGCAGGTGCTCCGCCGGGCCGGCCAGGGGCCAGGCATCGTCCGGGTCCCCCACGGTCCAGACCCGGTGACCGCCGTCGGGGCCGACGGACATCCGGAAGTCCTCGCACGCGGGCCGGCCTGTGTTGGTCCACCAGGTATGGGCGTCCTCGATCTCCTGCCACAGCGCCCGCGGCCCTGCTTCGAAGACGCTGCGGGGGCCGTTGCAGAACGCCACCGCGCGGGACCCGGAACCGTCCCATACCCGGACCCGCAGGGTCTCGTGCCGCTCACCGCCGTCGTACGTCCACCGCTGGCATACATCCGGCAACCGCATCCCGATCGCGTACTGGGCCGCGACGTCCCGGGCCACCACCACGGGGTCGATGACCGAGGCCCGCACCCGAGGTGTCTCCGCGGTCGCGGGCCACAACGGCGGCCGCTCGGCGCGCATCCACATGAACGCCACCCGCCCCACGAACGCCCCCTGCGCGCTGCGCCCGTCCTCGGCGACGGTGAGTCTGAGCAGCCCGTATCCGGCGAGCGGGGTGTGGAAGGGCGTGACGATGACCCCGCCGGGGGTCTGGGCGATCCACGCGGGTGGGATGCGGCGGACGGCGACGGTGGAGATGAACCGGTCGTACGGGGCCCGTGCGGCGTATCCCTCGCGGGCGTCGCCGGTGCGGACGTGGGGGTGGCGGCCTGCGGCGTGGAGGTGGATCTTCGCCTGCCGTGCGAGGTGCGGGTCGATCTCGATGGTGGTCACCGACCCGGGCCCGGCCAGGTGTTCCATGAGCGCTGCGGTCCACCCGGTGCCGGTACCGGCCTCGCACACCCGCATCCCGGGCTCTAGGTCGAGCGCGGCCAGCATCTCCGCGACCGCCCGGGGCGCGGAGGACGAGGACGTCATGTGGCCCGGGCCGCCTTCGCGGCCGTCGTCGATCTGTGTGACGACGTAGTCCGGGCCATCGGCAAGCCGCTGCCAGCGGGCAGGGTCCGTCGACCGCTCCACCCTCTCCCAAGCGGGTCCGGGGTCGCGGGTCCACAGAAGGTCCGGCAGGAACACGGAGCGAGGAAGATCCGTGAAGGCGGTGCGCCAGCGCGCGGGCAGGGCACCGGACTCCACGAAGTCCGCGACGAGATCGCCATACGGCACTGCTGCTACTCCGCGGAAGGGAGGGGGCCCGGGTCTTCGTCGGGCTTGTGCCCGTTCGGCGAGGGTTCCTGACCGGGCGTCTGAGGGATCTCCTCCGGGTCCTGCGGGCTCGGCCCCGACCCATTCCCACCAGCCATGCGAATGCCTCTTCTCGGTAGCCAGGCACGGGAGTTGACCCGGCCGGAGTTACACATGGTGCCCGTCTCGCGGCCTGCTGTCACTATCGCAGCCCGGCGGGGGCCTCGGTACCGGGATGGCCGGATCGGCCCGTCAGTGCCGGGGAACGCCACGAGCGGCGTCCTCGGAAGAGCGGGTACGGGCGAGACGCCGAGCAGCGCGGTGTCCGGAGGGTGGGCCCGGGACCGCAGGGGCCGGTATGGCATGTGAGCCCGGGGCCAGGGTGGATGGGGCCGGTCAGATGCCGGTGTCGTCGAAGAGGGGTGCGTTGTTCAGGGAAGCGGCCCTCTGGGCCACCCACCCGGAGCCGAACGCCGCGTCGTCGTGCACGGTGCGCACGTGGGTGAAGCCCTGGGCCCGGTAGTAGGCGTGCAGCGCGGTGTTGGTCGTCCAGGCGTCGAGGCGCAGCCAGTGTGCGCCGTCGCGTGCCGCGCGGTCGCCGCACCAATCGAGGATCCGGCTGCCGAGACCGGTGTGGAGTCCCGGGCCCGCCACGGTCAATTTGTGTATGTAGAGGGCTGGCTGCAGGGCTTCCTCGGGTCGCCACAGGGCGGGCTCGGCGCGGGTGTCCAGGGTGACGGTTGCGATGGCGTCCCGTGTCGTGTCGTGGTGGAAGAGGTAGACCTCCCCGGCGGTGATGCTCCGCCGGAGGAGGTCGTCGGGGTAGGGGGTCGACCACTGGTCGCTGCCGCGGGCGGCCAGCCATGCCGCGGCGTCGCTGCGGAACCGCCGCAGCCGTTCCGCGTTGGCGAGTGTGGCCCGGGTGACCTTCACTCGCAGGCCTCGGTCCCGGCCGGCGCGCGGTGCCGCTCGTACACCACCGTGTTCCGCGGCCCCGGCAGTGTCAGCACGGTGACCTGTACCGGTGAGCCGCTGGCGTCGAAGCCGGTGCTGGTGAGCTCGATGGCCTGGACGGATCCGCCGGCTCCCAGCCCGAGGCGCGTGTTCTCCGTGTCGGTGGTGTTGCGGGGGCGCATCTCGTCGACCGCCCGGACGAGTTCGTGCCCGAGTTCGGCGAGCACCCGGTTCGTACCGCGCGGCACGTTGCCCGGCAGTAGCCAGTCGGTGCCGTCGACGAGCCGCAGGGATACGTAGGAGTCGTCGGTGTGGGCCGGTACTCCGTCGACGATGCTGGTGCGCCGGCGTACGGCGACGTGCTCGCCGGGGCGCAGGCCCAGTCTGTGGCGGACGCGGTCGTCGGCCGGCTCGACGGTGACGTCGTCTATGCGGGAGACGCCTTTGCGGGTGGCCGCTTCCACCAGCCGGGTGAGCACGTCGGCGTCCGGGCCGGTCTGTGCCGCGAACTCCTGTTGGGGGGCGAAGGCGAGAGGCGCCCAGTCGCGGACCAGCGCGCCGCGAGTCCCTGGGCGGGTCTCGACGAGGCCTTCGCTGCGCAGCCGGGCGATGACCTGGTTCATGGCCTGCCGGCTGAGTCCGTACTGGGTGCCGAGGGTGCCGGCCGGCGGCAGTTTGCCCTGCGGGTCGCCGGGGCGCCGGAAGTCGCCGGCGAGGATCCGGGTGCGCAGATCACCGGCGGTGGATTCCACCGTCCACCTGCTGTCCGCGTCCTTCGGACTCCTGGTCGTCATGGGCGCACCCTACAACCTGACACGTCAGGTTGAGACCTCGGGTCGGCGGTGTGTTGCCAGGGGCTAAACGGCTATATGTCCCACTTAGCCTTAGATGGTTCTGCATCCTTTGTAGAACCTGACATGTCAGGTCTCTTGACGCGCCGCGCGCCGCACTCTACGGTCATGATCGATCAACCTGACATGTCAGGTTGATCGGGGGTGAGTGATTCACCCCGTACTGCCCCGGTAAGCCGCCTGCTGCTTCGGCAGTTTCTCGATCATCAGTTCGCCTGCTGCTCGCCGGGGCTGCTCCCGGAGCATCTCCGCCTCGCAGGGGAGAGCGACGGAGCAACCGTTCCACGCCAACTGCACAGAGTGATCCACCGCGTCATGACGGCCGTGTCCACTCCGGCCGAGCGTGTGGAGACCAGCCGGCCGAGAACGGGCTCCGCCCACGACGTATCGCGCAGCCGGCTTCAGAGAACGACGCGGCAGACCTTCCACCGCCACGACCACCCAGGACTGACCTCCCCGGGCGAGAGCGGTCCGCGTCGACTGAGGTCAAGCGCGCTGGAAACGCGCACCCGTTACCAGTCACCGCGATCGTCGGCGCCCCCGTTCTTCCTCTGGAGCGCCGACGGTCGCGGCCGCTCGTGACACGCCGAGCCCGGCCCCGGTCCGCCCGTCCCCGACGACGGCGCCCGTCGTCGTCTCGGTCCGGCCTGCCCGACACCATCACATCCCCTTTGGAGGACACATGGACTGGCGTCATCACGCCGTTTGCCGCGAGGAGGAACCCGACCTGTTCTTCCCGATCGGGACCACCGGCCCCGCAGTGCTGCAGGTCGAGGAGGCGAAGGCCGTCTGCAACCGTTGCCCCGTCCGGGACCGCTGCCGGGACTGGGCCTTCGAGTCCGGCCAGGACCACGGCGTGTGGGGCGGGCTCGGAGAGGAAGAGCGCCGTGCGATGAAGCGCCGCGAGGCTCGCAAGCGGGCCCGCGCCGCAAGCACCTGAACCAGCCGGTGCGCCGGACCCGCTGACCCCGCAGGGTGCCGGTCTCGGCAGCGTCACCGCCGTGACCGTCGAGCGGCCCGCCGGCCGAGGCTGGACATCGCCAGCCACGTACGCCCACCGGAAGCACGGCGCAGCCGCCCACCCGCCAACTCGCCCATGTCAGGAGTTGATCGCGTGCACACCACCATGCCCGGCCCCGCACTCGCACGACTGGCCGAGGCCGCCGGGACCGGCACCCCGCCGTCCCGCTCCGTCCGGCTGCTGACCGCCGGGAGAATCACCGCAGGCCGTCTGACCCTCTACCGCCTCGACGAAGCCGGCACCCGCATCGCGCTCACGCCGGAGGAGGTGACGGCCCTGCTCGCCCAGCCCCGTCCACGCCGCCGGTGCCGCGCCGTCGCCGAGCCCACTGCCGTCGCCCGGCTCCTCGGCCACGACTCTGGCGCGCCGCCCGGCGCGGAGCAGACCGTACTTCCGATGCCCTGAACGACCGGCCGGACACTCCGGCCACCGGCGCGGGCCGGACCCTCCAACGGGTCCGGCCCGCACCCTGTACGAGAGGAGCCGCGGCGTGTCACGTCGCAAGAACAAGATGCGGCGCCGCCCCGCCTCCGTCCCGGAGCCGATCGAGATGATCACGCCGCCTCCCGCCAGCAGTTCCGGCACCGCGGACGACCGCTGCGCCCGGGGGCTGCTGCACGCCCGCCTGGCCGCCGCGGCGCGCACCCGCGCCGCGCGGCTCGCCGCCGACCAGATGACCGGCGACGCCACGCGAGCCGTCGGTGAGCTCTTGGACCAGGCCGCCGCAGACGCCGAACAGCGCCTGGCCGCCGCGCGGGCCGGCGCCGCTCAGACGGCGAACACCGCGCGCCGTGAAGCCGACGAACTGCTCAACGCCGCCCGTGAGCAGGCGGACGATCTGATCGCCCGGGCCCGCGGATGCGCGGAACAGCAGACCGCTGATGCCGAACGCGAGCTCGCTCAGGCCTCGGCCGGCGCCCAGCGGCTGCGGCGCGAGGCCGCGTCCGACGCCGACCGCATCCGTGCCCTGGCCCAGGACGCTCTCGACGACGCGGAGCGCGAGCTGGCGGCGGCGACGGAATCCGCCCAGCGGCTGCGGCAGCGCGCCGACACGGAAGCCCTCCAGCTCCTGGACCGGGCCCGCGAGGACGGCCAGACCGTGACCGGGAAGGCGGAGGCGGACGCCGAGCGCATCACCGCCGCCGCCCGGCGCCGTGCCGAAGAGGCCCTGGAGGAAGCGCGACAGACCCGCGCCCGGGCGGACGAGGAGGCCCTGCGCACGACCACGGCCGCCGAACACACCGCTCAGCAGGTTCTGGAACGGGCCGCGGAACGCGAGCAGGCGGCGGCCGAGAGCGCCGCGGAGGCCGAGCAGAAACGTCTCTCCGCCGACGACCGCTGGCGCAGGGCGCTGTCGGGAACCGAACGGCGGCTCGCCCGCCGCCGGCTCCGCCACGACGACCGCCGTCAGCGCCGCGAGGAGGCGGCCCGGATGCGCGAGGCGTCCCGCCTCCGGAAGCTGGAGCGCCGGGCGACCCGCCCCACTTTGGGCAGCAGGCTCGCCCGGGCGGGGGCATGGAGCCGGACGGCCACGCGGCATCAGGCCCGCCGGATCCTGGTCGCCGGCCCGATCCTCGCCCCGATGGCCGTCGCCTGGTGGTCCCAGACCACCTACGCCCGTGACGCGTTCGGCTGGTGGACCGTCTTCGCGCTGGGCTTCGCCGCTGCCTGGGAGCTGAGCACCGCGTTCACGGGCTGGATGTACCACCAGGCCCGCCGCAACGGCGACTCCGGCTGGCTGTACCGGGTTATGACCTGGGTGTTCGCGAGCGGCGCGGCGGCGATGAACTACGCCCACCACTGCGCGCCCGGCGGCCGGCCCACGCAGGCGGCGGTTGCGTTCGCCACCATGAGCGTCGTCGGAATGATCTTGTGGGAGCTGTACGCTCTGCTGCTGCACCGTCAGTACCTGCGCGAGCAGGGGATGCTGCCCAGGCCGCGCCCGCGGGTGGGCATGGTCCGCTGGTTCCGCTACCCGGTCCAGTCCTGGACCGCCTGGTCGTTGATGATCACCGACAGCAGCCTCACCACCCTCGACACGGCATGGGCCGCCGCCGGCGCCCAGCTGTGGGTCCGGTCCACCGCCCGGACCGCGCAGCGGGCGGACCGGTCCGCCCTGCGGTCCGGCCTGGCCCTCCACCGCGTGGTCGTTCCCCGGGTCCGGTCCGCGGACCACGGTCCGGCGGCCGTGCCCGTTGTCCGGACCGCGAACCGGACCGGACCGGAGCGCACCCGGTCCGCACGACCGGTCCGCGGACCGGACCCGAAGGGCCCCGGGTCCGGTCCGGTGAAGTCCGGTCCGCTCCTGCGGTCCGGCAGCGGTCCGGCACCGGACCGCACGGCGGAAGAGGACCTCGCGGCCCGGCCCGGTCCGGCAGCGGTCCGGACCGGGCCTCCGCACGGGGCTCCCGGCGAGCGGACCGGTCTCCCGGACCGCACCGTTCCTCCCGCACGGTCCGGACCGGACCGCTTCCCCGGACCCGGCGGTCCGCGTGGACCGGCGCCGGTCCGCACGGTTCCCGGCCTGCCGGACCGGACCCCGGGATCGCAGCCCGGTCCGGACCGGCCGGTCCACCACGGTGGTCCGGTCCACCCGGCCCCCGTTCCGGACCGGACCGGACCGCCCGAGGACCGGCTGGTCCTCACCGCGACCGAGCAGACGGCGGTGGACCGGCTCAGGGCCCGCCGGACGAACCTGAGCAAGCGGAACATCGCCCACGCGGTCCGCGAAACGGGCGGGTCTATCTCCTCGGACCGGGCCCGGCTGATCGCGGCCGCGCTCAAGTAGCCGCCCCGGGCCGGAAACGACGACCGGCCCCAGACGGAAGGACCCGGCTGTCCAGAGCCGCCTAGGCGACCCTGGACAGCCCCTTCCCGCCCCTGCCCGGAGGAACCTGCCCCGCGTAAACACGCAGCTGAAAGGCGTGTAGGCGGCTTGTAGGCGCTCTTCCCGAGGGCGCCCCGCCCCCGGGGGAGGGGCGCGGGCCCGGATGGGCCCCGGGGGCGCGCCCCCCGTCTCTCGTGCCCGCGACCACAGAGCACCCCAAGCGAATGCCCCGCCGGACAGCCCGCGGACCCA
>NZ_JBSFER010000010.1:0-46374 GCF_053594535.1 Streptomyces sp. NPDC001889 | reverse complement strand
CACGGCGTACGAGGACCTGGCGCTGGAGGCGGCCCTGCGGGGCGGTCGGGACCGGGTCTTCAAGGCGCTGCTGTCCCACCCGCGGATCGGCCCCGGGCGCTCTCCCCGCTTCTCTCGTCGCCGAGACCTCGGAGCACCCCATGCGATGGCCCCGCCGTACGGCCCGCTTCCCCAAGCGCACCCCCGACCGCGAGACCGTGACGATCACCTACCACCCGCCGCGGCGACCGGACTTCGGCCCGCGACCCGGGTCCGGTCCGGACCGGACCACCAACGGCGCAGACCACGCCCGGGCCCAGCCGGGCCCCGACGAGCTCCAGGCCCGGGCCCTCATGGCCCTGGCGATCGCCCTGTACGGGTGGGAAAGGACCCCGTTGCCATGACGACCGACCACACGGACGTCCCGCCCACCGGCGTCGACGACGTCCTCGCCGCCATCGACGACGTCCTGGCATCCGTCGGCAACGGCGCCGCGAGCCCCGAACCCACGACCCCGGCAGCCTCACAGGACACCGAACTCCCAACCCCCGCAACGGCGACGGCCCAGCCCCCGGCGCTGCCGCGGGAACCCGCGCCCTCGCAGGCCCCGGCACCCGCCGCCGTGCGGACGAGCCCGGATCCGCCGACCCGCCGGCCCCATCCGGACGACTGGTGGGACCCGCTCTTCCACCACCAGGACGCCGACCTCGACACCCACACGGGCAACCTGCCCACACCGCGGTACCACACCGCCGAGGCGAACGCGCCGCAGCCCGCCCCCGCGCAGACGCCCCCCGGCGGCGCCCCCACCCCCGCAACGCCCGGCACCAGCACCGCACGCGACACCCACGACGGCGAATCCACCAACGACGAGGGCGACGAGGGCCCCGGCGACGAAGACGTCGACGAGGACGAAGGCGAGGACGAGGAGGGACGGGACGAAGGCCGCCCGAGGCGGGGGTCGTTCCTCCGGCGGCCCCCGGCGCCGCCCCAGATGTCCGGGCCCGTCGAGACCGTCATCCGCTCCGCCGAACTGGACCGCTCCGGCTGGCACACCCGGCGCATCCTGTGGGTCCTGCGCTGGGGAACACCCGCCCTGCTGGGCTGGGGACTCGGCCTCGGCGACGCGGCCGTCCGGCACCTGGCCGCCTTCACCGCCGCGCCCTGGACCTGGGCCGTGATGGTCGCCCTGCCCGCCATCCCGACCGGCGTCCTGGCATGGCGCGCCCGCTGGTTCTGGCCCCCGCTCGGCTGGGCCTGCCGCATCCCCCTCGCGACATGGCTCACCGCCGCGTTCACGACCGCACCAGTTCACCACCGCACAGCAGAAGGAACGCACGACATGGACGAGCACGTCATCATCGCCGCCGACCTCGGCGGGGGCCTGAACCTCGGCACCGTCACCGCCGGCGGCCTCGCGGCCGTCATGACCGCTTTCTGCGTCCTGTACCTGAAGAGCGGCGGCGAGAGCAAGTACACCAAGTGGGTCAACACCGAGTTCCTCATGGTGTTCGGGTTCGCCGCCAGCGCCTTCTACGAGACCGCGGGCTGGAGCGGCCCCTCCGACCTGATCCTCCAGCTGACCAGCCAATGGGCGAACTCCTGGGGATACGGGGCACTCGCCATCATCATCACGGGCTTCCTCCTGCTGCGGAAGCACTCCGACAAGCGGGCCGTGATCGGCGGCTTCATGGCCTCCACCCTCTACGCCGCCGCCGGCGGCAGCTTCGCCTGGCCCGAGAACCTCCTCACCACCCTGGCCCAGGCCATCGGCTTGGTGTAGCCCGGTGACCGAACCCGCAACCCCACCGGCCCGGCCCGGCGGCGAACCACCGCCGGGCCGCCGCATACGCACAGCCCTGCGCGCACTCGTACGGCGGACCGTTCCGGCCGCCCGGCGGAAACCGGCCGCCGAAGGAGAGCACACCGCCCCCGCAGCGCCCCAGCCGCCGTCGGGATGGCGGGAGGTCCTGCACCGAAGGCCCTGGGCACAGGCCGCTCTGCGGCTGGAACGCGGCACACTCCCCGCCCTCGGCGAAGCCGTCCGCCTCGCCCTCCCGGACAGCGGATCGGCCAAGGACAAGGCCGAACACCTCGTCATCGCCCTCTTCGTGATCGCCACCGTCGTCACCGCCGTACCCCAGGCACCGGAAGTGGGCATGCCATTCCTCACCGGCCTCTATCTGTGGCGCGCCTGGGCCCTCGGCTCCCCGGACACCCAGCAGCCCGGCCTTCGCGGCCAGGAGGAACAGCCCGAGTCCGGCCCGCTTCCCGCCGCCCCGGAGCTCGACCCGGACCGGTGGCTTGCCGCGTTCGTCGAATACAGCGTCGCCGTCACCCACCGGGAGGGCCGCAAGGGCATTCACCTCTCGGACCTCCTCGCCGGCGCGCAGAAGTTCTCCGGCCGTCTGGCGGGATGGGACGTCGCCCGTCTCCGGAAGGAATGCGAACGGCTCGCCATCCCCGTCAGCAAGGGCATCAACATCGGCGGGAAGAACACAATCGGCATCCGCTACGACGAGCTCCACCAGCACCTCGGCCGCCGGCCCCAGATACCCCCCGGAATGGTGCCCGACCACACCCCCTCGACCACCCCCGCCGCCGGCCCCTCCCCGGCCCCGAAAAACAGCCGCCCGGACGGCCCCTGACACCCCCGGCCCGACCCCTTCGCGACGCCCGCCCAACCGGCCGGCGCCGGGCCCGCCCAACCCCCCGCCGGCACCCCGTCCCAAAGCCCTGGCGACAACCGAAAACCCGGCCACCCTCCCCCCACCCGAAACCCGCCCCCACACCACCTACCTCTCCCACCTACAACACTGTGACCTGCAACAACTACACCTCACCTACACCCATCCACATCCACCTACCCCCACCTACACCCGTGTTCGGCGCGGCACGGCGATGGCCGGATCAGCCGATCCCCGGACACCGCGCACCTTCCGACGGGCATCCTGAGCCCATGTACCGCTACACCTGCTCGACGTGCCGCCGCCATCACACCTCCGAGCACCAGGAGACGGCACAGGACCACCAGGCCGAGCACCACCGCACGGCACACCGGCAGGACGTGCCGGTGAGGGAGCACGTGTACTTCCGCCGCGAACCCCAGCGTCCGCGCATCGGCTGCCTGCTGGCCCCCTTCGCGATCGGACTCGTCATCGCCGCAGCGAACTGGATCCAGCGCCTGCTCGACTGAGCCGCCCCGCCCAGGATTACGGCTCGCTCCGGTGATTCCCGCCCGGCAGCCGCCCAAGGTGATGCCCCGCCCGGTCCCCGGGCCCATCCCCACCATGCTCCCCGGGTCCCGGCCGTCCCCGCTCCAGTCGTTTGAACGCGCCCCGACTCCCACACCGTGCTCGGCGCGGCCCCCGGGGCCGCCAAAGCGCAGGTCGCCCGAGTCCGCCACCGACGCCCACGCCGTTCACGGGCCGAACCCCCGGTCGCCATGAGCGACCGGACGATCCCCAGCCGTCCGGCACCCCACCGGACGGACCCGCTCAAGGAACCACCATGTGCTTCTTCTGCCGTATCCACACCATCCTGTTCCTCTGCCGCCTCACCCTGAAGACGCTGCGCCTCCTCCTGGTCGCCGCCTTCCTGACCGCCCTGGCCACACCGCTGCTGCTGACCGGACGAGCCGTCCGCACCACCATCGAGACAGCCAGCCCCGTTCCGCTCGCCGCCGGAGTGCTCGCCGCAACCGTCCTCACGGTCGCGGTACTCCGGTGCCGCTCCCACCGGCGGCGGCGCACCTCCTGACCTTGTTCCTCGCCGCCCCGCACATCCCGGGCTGAACTGCCCCGGGCAGCCCGCCGTCCGTCCGGCGGCAGCCCGCCGCACACCCAGCCCGCCGATCAGCCGCTTCCGCCGAAGCCCCCTCGCGGGGCGAACGTCCGCCGCACCGCGGGGAATCCGGCAACCCGCGGCGACGCCGGACCGCCCGCAGAGCACCGCAACCTCCATGTCGCCGACCGACGGAAGGATCTCCCGTGCCGCCCACACCCCGCGCCTATCCCGAACTCGACAAGGCTCCCGGCCTGCCGACCAACGGTGCCGCACGCGCCGCCTGCACAGCCCGCAGCACTCCGTTCGACGACCTCGACGCGAGCCCCGGCACACCGCCCAACCACCTCGTAGACGCCGCCGCCCGCATATGCGACGGCTGCCCCGTCGCCGCCGCGTGCCCGGTCCGCGTACACCGCAGAGCCGCCGCGGGCAAACGGCGGGCCGAACGCCCACGTTCGTCCCGCCAGGCGAAGACCACGGTCACCGCGTTCTTGCGCACGCACGGTGAGACCACCGCGCCCGCCATCCACGACGCGACCGGTCTGCCCCTGCACAGCATCCGCAGCGCGATCCACGACCTCCACACGGACGGCCGCATCAGCAAGCGCCCAGCTTCACCCGGCTCGGGCAACCGCGTCTATCTGACCCTCACCCAGGAGGCCGCCATATGACCCCGTCCGTCACCGGACACCAGCCGGCACCGGACATGCGTGACCTCGTCCACGCGCTGCGCGCCCTGGGCGCCTTCATCCGCCGACAGCAGGAGATCAGCAAAGCGTCACGGACCGGCCAGGCGTACCCCGCCGAATCGCTCGCCGCCCATCTCCACGAGACCGCCACCGTCCTCGCGACGGCGGTGGACCGCGGCACCCACCCCTGGGGCCGCGAGCACTACGACGCGACCATCCGACAACTCGACGGTGTCCGGGCCCGGGCGGACGCCGAGGGCCACGGTCTCGGCGACTTCCCCGACCCCGTACACACGGCGCGCTCCCGCCGCCAGGCCGCCGTGCTCGGCTGGAGGGGCGAACTGCGACGCCGCGAGGAGAACGGCGAGCGGATCGGCTACGACGAGCGGCACGCCTGTCTGACAGAACGGGTGGCCGTGTACGAGCTGTTGCTCCGCGCCGGGGATCCGGACCTGTCCGCCGAGGACATCGACCGCGCGCGGAGGGAGTTGACGGACCATACGGAGCACGAACCTCAGCGAGACCAAAACTGATGCTCTTTGCCCCTGAGCACCGCGGGGGACGCGTCGCCGGATTCCGCAATCGGCGGGTGAGCCGACGAGCCGGGCTCTGCCCGGCCCGCACACGTGCGGACGTCCAGGCTCCACGCGCAGCCGCCGCGAGCTGACCCCCGCCCTTCTGGGCCTGGGCGGCGACGGGGGGATCTCTACCGTTGAGGGATGACACGAAGCGCACCCAGCATGGCGGACCAGATCCTTCTCACCGTGGCGAACCGGGCGGGGTTACCGCTGACGGCCGGCAGGCTCCAGCGTTGGCGCAGGGAGGGGCTGGTGCCCGTGTTCCCGCGAGTCGGCGTCCGCCGCGTGATTCCCGAGGGCGCGGACGAGCTCGTCATGGGGCTTGCGTTCTGCGACCGCATGGCACCGCGACTGCCCCCCGGGGACCTGGCCCTCCTCGCCTTTTTCAACGAAGTGCCCGTACCGCACGCGCCAGTGAAGGCGGCGCTCGCCAGGGCCTACTTCGGAGCACGGTTCGAGCGCGAGAAGATCGAGCTGCGCGCGTATGAGCGGATCACGCCCGGATTCCAAGATCTGCTCCCGCCCGAGGACAATCACGCCGATGTCGCTGCGTCAGTCGCCCTGGACGAGGGCAGCGCCGCGGTGAGGCAGATGCGGGACAATCTCCGGCGCCGCAAGGACCTGGCCAGGGCCACTCACGCCGAACTCGACCAGCGCGTCCAGGGTGTCCTCTTCGGGCTCCACCGGCCTGAGCTCCGCACCGACGACCACGAGTTCATGGCCGATCTGCGGGCCGCGCTCGGCTTCGGCGGGCCGCCTGCGAACTCCCGGGCGGTCTGGATGCTGGCCGCCTTCTGCCGCAGTGAACAACTGGCGGAGCGCAGCGAAACCACCCCGGAACGGCGGCTCGACGAACTCCTCGCCCTCGCCGACGACGATCTGGAGAATTGCCGCGACTTGGTGCGGGAGACGATCGACGCCCTCTGGCACCACGCGACCGAGGGCAAGCGCCGGCACTACCCGGTCGACTCCGCCGAATCGGCACGCGGTGCCGGCGCGATGCTCGTCGAGTGGATCAGCAACCGCCAGGTCCACCCCGCCGGCTCACGGCCCGCCCAGCTGTACCTCGACGGCCTTCGCTCCCTGTGGCAGATCTGCTCGCCGAAGGACCACGGAGAGGGACGGGCCGCTTTCCGTGCCCGTACCGGACAGCCGCAGCGGACCTCATGACCGGCCGGGGAATGATTCCGGCGCCCGTTCGGCAATCACGGAACACACCGCCCTGTGGCCCACCGTGGCAGCGGTCAGGAACCGGGTCGGGCCGGGGCGAACCATGATGGTTCGCCCCGAACCGGTCCGCTCGTTCAGGCCCGGCCCATGGCCCGGTCCAGTGTGATCTCGACGAGGACGCGCTCGGGGTCCGGTTCCGGGGTGCGCCCGTACCGCTCTCCGTAGCGGGCGACGGCGTCGTCGATGAGCTCGGGCTCGGTCCGGACACGGGCGGTGCCCTCCAGCGTGGCCCAGCGTCCCCGGTCCACCTGGCAGACCGCGACCCGTGCGCCGTCAGGTCCCGCGGCCAGGATGTTCTCCACTTTCTTGCTGGACTTGCGGGTGATGACCCGGGCCAGCCCGTGCTCGGGCTCGTACGTCACGCCCACCGGCACGACGTGCGGGCGCCCGTCGGGGCGCAGGGTGGTCAGCGTGCACAGGTGGTACTCCTGCCAGAACCCCAGGTACGCGGGCTCCGGGTTGCGTATGTCGTGGGCCATCGGTCAGTGGTTCCGTTCTGCGAAGGCGGGTGGGACGGCGGGCTGGGGAAGCAGCCGGGCGAAGTGACCGGCGACCGCCAGGACGGTGCGGTCGGCGAGGTAGGGGCCGATGATCTGGACGCTCAGGGGAAGACCCTCGGCGTCCACTCCTGCGGGGACGACCGCGGCCGGCAGCCGGACCTGACTGGTCAGATTCGCCCAGGTCGTCTGGTCGTAGTAACCGCGCCGATCGCCGTCGACGGAGATCGAGCGCTGGTGCACGGGCAGGGCGGTCTGGTCCTCCACGGCGGCGGTGGGCGCGGCGGGGGTGATCAGAACGTCGTGGTCGCGGAAGTACTCGGCCCACTGCCGGCGCAGCTTCTGCCGGGCCTCGTCGGCGATGATCCAGTCACGGTGGCGTTGTGTGCGCGCCCGCAGATAGAGAGCCCGGGCGGAGGTGTCACCCGCAGGGAGTGCGGCCGCCTGGCCGATCTCGTCCTGGAACGCGGCATCGGATGCCGACGCGGTCGACGTCGCGTACAGGAGGTTCTGGAAGGCCCTGTCGCTGTCGCGCATGTCCACGGGCCGGGTCGCGTCGTCCACGAGGGCACCGGCCGAGCGGATCCGCTCGGCGGTGGTGCTCATCAGTGTTCGTGTCGCTGAGCCGACGGGGCAGTACGGGTCGTCGGCCCAGATGCCGATCCGCAGGTCCCGCAGGCGGGAGAACCGGGGTGCGGGCAGTTCCACACGCCATGCGACGGCATCCGCAGGCGAGGGGGCGGCGAGCACGCCGAGAAGGAGGTCGAGATCGGCCGGGGTCCGGGCGACCGGGCCGAGGGTGACCATGTCGCTGCTGGTGAGGCTACCCGGGGCGCGGGGAATGTGCCCGCGGGTCGATATGAGTCCCTGACTGGGACGCAGTGCGTACACGCCGCAGTAGGCGGCGGGCAGGCGCAGGGAGCCCGCCAGGTCGGATCCGACGTCGAGGCTGGTGAGCCCGGCGGCGACGGCGGCAGCCGGCCCGCCCGAGGAGCCGCCCGCAGTCAGGCGGTCGTCGTACGGGTTCTTTGTCGTGCCGAAGAGCGGATTCGACGTCTGGATGTCCTGGCAGTACGCCGGGGTGTTCGTCTTGCCGGTGATGACGGCGCCGGCCCGGCGCAGGAGGGCAACAGCGTCCGCGTCGGTCAGGGGTACGTGGTCGGTGAGGTCGGGGGTGCCGCACGTGGTGCGGGTCCCTGCCGTCTCCAGGGCGTCCTTCACCGTCATCGGCAGGCCGTGGAGGGCGCCGAGCGGTTTGCCCGTGCGGGAGAGGTGCCGGTCCGCGCGGTCGGCGGCGGCCCGTGCGCCGTCGGCGTCCAGTGTGGCGATCGCGTTGAGACCCGGGTTGACCCCGGCGATGTGCCGGAGCTGGCGTTCGAGCAGCTCCCGGCTGGTGATCCGCCTCTCGCGCAGGGCTCGGACCTGCTCGGTGGCGGGGGCGAGGTGGAGCGGGTGGGGCATGGGCGTCCGTCCGTGTCGGGGCGCGGGGCGGGGCTGCGCGTCGGCCGTCTGCGGCAGGGATGCCGCTGCGGCCAGCGAGGTGCTGAGGAAGGTCCGGCGGATCACTTCGGGGACTCCTGCGGAACCGCCGGAGCTGTGAAGAAGGAGGCCACGCGCAGGAGGTGCCGGTCCTCGTCGGCGGCCGGAGTCGACAGGCGCACGTCGGCGTATTCGGCCGGCTCGGTGACCTGCTCCTGGCGGCTCTGCAGAATCAGGGCGTGGCGGATCTGGTCGGCGGTCACCGCGGCTGCCAGCTCGGGATCGCTGAGCCCTTCGGCCCGCCGCCGCTGCTCCGCGGCAATGCGTACGTCGGGTTCGAGGTAGGGACGGAGTTCGATCTGGCCGTCACGGATCTCCACCGCGCGCCGGTAGAGGAGGAATCGGACGGAGCGCAGCCGTGCCATCTCCGCCAGCTGCGAAGGCGTCTCGATAAGGGCGATGGAGGGAACTGCCCGGTGCATCGCCGACCAGAGGCGGCGGAGCCGCCAATAGGAGAGATGGTCCGTCGACCAGTCGCGTACGGAACGCCCACGCGCGGCCAAAGTGGGAAGAAAAATGCCGATCAATGTCAGCGAGGCGCCGATGTCGCCGCATGCCCAGGCGATCGGGTCCAGTCCGTGAACGTCGAAGCCGAATGTTTCTCCGAGAATTCCGCCGAAGCGGATGGCGCTGTACCCGAGGGTGATCGAGGCGCCGACGGCGACGGTGCGCAGGCTGCGGACGAGCCAGACGTCCTCGGCCTGGCGCGCGTACTTCCAGCAGGCCCGGGCGAGGAGGATCTCACCCGTCGTGTATGCGGTGAGGTAGAGCGTCAGATACGCCTGGTAGTAGGGGTCGTGCGCGTAGTACTGCGCGAAGGCGGTCGGCTGCTGAACGGCCGGCGAAAGCAGCGCGAACAAGGTGAAGAGGCCGGCGACGACCACCGCGCCGACGGCCAGGTGGACCCGGACGCGCTGCCGCGCCACGGCGGGGGGTCTGCCCCAGTGGGCGAGCAGGTTCATCTGGCAGACGAGGACCGCGATGACACAGCTTTGCGAAAGCGGAGCAGCAATGTTCGTCACCCCGAAGAATCCATCGATCCGCACCCAGATTGGTGTGATGGATATGGCGAAGCTCAGCGCGGATGCGAGGAAGACGAGACTCAGGGCGGTAAGTGCCGCGTCCCGCCTGTCCTTTCTGAGGTCTCGCACGAGGAAAAGGAAGCCCAGACTCGCGATCGTCAGGCACAGGGGATGCAAAACGTCTTTCATGCTCTTCTACCTCTTCGAGCGCAGCAGTGTGCGCGCGATGCGGTCAACATCCATTTCTCTTGACTTCCGCATTTTTCGTGGACGGGCGGAGTGAACATGAGCCTGAAGATATGAGCCCACCAGCTCAGCTTCCACCTCGTCGTTCTCGGCGTAGTCCGTCCGGCCGAGAACCATGCGTACGACATCCGGGTCCATGAGTGTGATCAGACCGCCTGTGCTGCCTTGGGGGAGTTCCGCTCCGCCCCGGTGATCCCTCAGAATGTGTGCGAGTTCATGGGCAATGATGTGGTCCTGGTGCGCCAGGCTCGTGCGCGGGTCGTAGAACACATAGTTCGTGTCTTCCGTCGCCACGTACATCCCGCAGGGTGCGGTGCTTCCGAGCTCGGCGGGCAGCAGCTGGACCGCACGGCCCGAGCGCTTCTCGATCTCGGGGACCAGGTCGCGGATGCTCGCCACCGCCGGGAGGTCGAGGCTGCGGACGTAGGTCCGGCAGCTGCCTCGCGTGGGCCTCATGGGTGGTTTCCTTCTGGAGGGGGACCTGGCAACGGTACTCGTCGCCCCAGGTCAGCCGTCAGCATGGCCGGGATCGGCGGGCAGGCCCTCCAGCTCGCGAACCCTGTCGATCATGGCGAGCACCGTGTCCATGCTCTTGTCCGACAGGCCCACGGCCCGCAGCGCCACTCGCTGGACGTTCCCCTGGCGCAGCCGCTCCAGTACGTCGAGCTCCGCGCCGAGGCGCTTGGCTATCTCGTCGTCGAAGAAGTAGGTCACCGGCACTCCGAAGAACTGTGCCAGCGCTTCAAGATGACGTTTCGTCGGATTGTCCCGGCGCCCGGTCCGGAGCTGCCAGATATAGGTTCCCGAGACAGTTGGCCCTCCACGCCTCTGCAGTTCCGCAGCCACCTCGTCAGTGCTGTAGGGACCCCGGCCTTTGGGGTGTACCACTTCGAATAGGCGCGTCAGTCTCTGCGCGAGCGAGAGAGGTATGTCACAGAGCGACTCTGGGTCTTCACGCTGATCGTCATCGTGGGGCGGATTCTTGTGGGTCATGTGCGTTCTGCTCGGCTTTCGGTTCGCATCCATCTCAGTTGACTATGCCAGAGGTCTCTGTCTACGTTCATGGCGTCCCCGGGCAACTGGGATGGATGCGCTCCGCCTAGCCCGAGGAAGATCGTCACAGTATGCACGCAGCGTGCACTGTCCCCATTTGTGAGGCAGTGCACATCCGAGGAGGTCCCGCGTGAACGGCGCCCAGCGTGCCGGGTGCTTACCCGGCTGACTCGGCAGCGCGCAGCACACGGGGCGTAATTGCTGCTGCCAATTACTCCTCCACCGCCGGGGGCGCACCGACAGGGCATCCGCCAGGCGCGTGACGATGAAGAACGGGTCTCATGCCGGCGGCGTGCCGCCGCGTGGACACCCTGCGGCATCCGCCCCCTTCCCCCCGCTCGTGACTCGCGGCCCTTCAGCCGCAGGCTCGCCATGTCCCGGCGAAGGCGCAGGAAGAGCAGTTGCCCGGCACAACCGCGTTCGATCAGGCCCTCATGCCCGGCCTCGACTTCATGACCAGAGGAACAGCAGATGTGGTGGCGTTCGGAATCCAGCCCGCTGAAGGCGCGCGGCCGGCGAAGCGTTGAACACTCAACCATCGGGGCTCCGGGGGAGAGACCATCCTCCGGCTTTCTCGCCCGCAGACGCCGCGGCGGTGCGAAGCGGGTGACCGAACGGGAGCTTCACCGACGCATCCGCCGCGAACTGCGCGCGCTGGACATCCAGCCTCCGCTGAGCGTCACTCACCTGTGCGCCGCGTTCGGCGAGAGCCGAGGCCGGCGGATCGAGCTGCGTCCCTTTCCCCTGCCCAAGCCCGGCCCGCTGGGCCTGTGGTTCGAGCTCCCCCAGGTCGACCTCGTGCTCTACCAGCAGGAGACAACCCGCCTCCACCAGGACCACATCGTCCTGCACGAGGTCATGGGCCACATCCTCGGCGATCATGGCAACGACAGTCCCGCAGGCCTGGCCGAGCAGTACGGCCATATGGTTCCGGGCGTGAAGGCGAGCGCCATCCGCCGGGTCATGGGCCGCTGTTCCTACGACGACGGCCAAGAATGCGAAGCCGAACTCGCCGCCACGATCATCCTGGAGTGGGCCTCCGTGCTGGACCATGTGAGCGAAACACCGGCGGAGGATCCGTCCGTACGCCGTATCCACTCCGCCCTCGGCGACAACCGGGGGTGGCTGTGACCATCACAACCGTGAGCTTCCTGTCGATCCTCGCTGCAGCCGTAGCCTGGAAGCTCTACCAGCTCTCCCGGGACCCGCACAACGCTCCACTGCGCGCCGTGACCCTGTGCCTGGTGTGCGCGGCGGCTTCCTACCCGCTCTCCATGCCCGGCGGCGCACGTGACCTGGACGCCGTGCTCGGCCACGGCGCGGCGAAACTCGGGCAGAACCTTCTGCTCCTGGGCACCCTCTACTTCCTAATGTGCTTCTACCTCTACTCCGCGGCCGACGCGGAGGTCGGCCGACGCCGCGCACGGCGGGAGGCGGTCGCCGTACTGATCGTGGGCGTCGTCATCACCGTCGCGGTCGTGACCGCACCCGATCACGACGAGTTCGTCAGCTACTCCGAAGCCGACATGACCGTCCCGCAGGTCGCGGTGTTCTGGCTCGTCGCCGGCGCCTACATGGTGTACGCACTGGCCGCCGCCGGCTGGTGGACCCGCAGATACGCGCGGATGTCGGACAGCCTTCAGGCGACGGGGCTGTGGCTGGCCGCCGCCGGCATGCGCGGCATGGCCATCGCCTCCGCCCTGCGCGCGGTGTTCGTGATTGTCCGTTCGCAGGGCGGCGACGTGCCCGACGCCCTGACGAAGGCGGCCTCCGTCATGCTGGTCCTGTCGATCCCCCTCTTCGTCATCGGGATCAGCTACGCGGGCGCGCGCAGCAGACTGGCGGCCATGAAGGTGTCGCGCCACCACCGCGCCGTCCACCGCCAGCTCGAACCGCTGTGGAACCTGCTCTCCGAGATCTACCCCGCCACCGTGCTCAGGCCCGCCTCCCTGTCCTGGCGCGACCGCTGGCTGGCCCGCGGTGTCCACCGCCGCTATCACCGGCGCATCGTGGAATGCCGGGACGGCCTCGTCCGGATCAGCCCGTACCTCCACCCTTCCGGGCAGGACACCGCCGCGCTGGACCTCCACCGGCCCGAGATCCTGGCCCAGCAGCTGCGCACCGCCGCCGAAGCCGTCAAGGCGGGCGCCCCGGCACCACGGCAGGCCATACCGCTCGCCATGCCCCAGGACGACGACCGCGACGCCGACGTCCGGCAACTGGTCGCCCTGTCGAACGCGCTGAACAACCACCCCGCAACTGCCCCCGCCAACAAGGAGCTGACCACATGCTGATCACCGCAGGACGGATCCACACCGGAATCGCCGACGAGTCCCTCACCGACGGCGCGATCCTCCTCGACGGCGACACGATCACGGCCGTCGGCCCGCGCGCCGAGATCGAGGCACTGGCCCCGGCCGGCGGGCCCCGGCAGGACTTCTCCGGCGCCACCATCGTCCCCGGCCTCATCGACGCCCACGTCCACCTGGCCTTCGACGGCGGCCCGGACCCGGTCGCCACTCTCCAGGACCAGGACGACGACGCCCTCCTGACCGCGATGGCCGCCCGGGCGGAGAAGCTCCTGCACACCGGAGTGACCACGGCGCGGGACCTGGGCGACCGCAACGGCCTCGCCCTGCGCCTGGCCGACGCCATCGCCCGCGGCACATCGGCCGGCCCGCGCATCATCTCCGCCGGCACCCCGGTCACCCCGCCCGGCGGACACTGCTGGTTCCTGGGAGGCGAGGCCTCCGGTACCGAAGCGGTCCGCGCCATGGTGCGCCGCAACGCCGAAGCCGGAGCGCGCGTCATCAAGATCATGGAAACCGGCGGCGGCCTCACCAAGGGCGGCCCCCAGAGCCATGAGACCCAGTACTCGGCCGAAGAGCTCGCCGCCCTGGTGGACGAGGCTCACCGGGCGGGCCTGCCCGTCGCCGCGCACGCGCACGGCGTCGACGGCATCACCCACGCGGTTGAAGCCGGCGTCGACACCATCGAGCACTGCACCTGGATGACCGCCACCGGTGGATTCGACGTCCGCGCGGACGTCCTGGAGCAGATCATCGCCAAGGGCATCCGCGTCTGCCCGGCGGTCAGCCCGCACTGGCCGATGCTGTCCCGGTTCTTCGGCGAGGAGAAGACAGCCGCCATGTTCGGCGCCGTGCGGCAGATGGCGGAGGCAGGGGTGCGGCTGATCGCCGGCACGGACGCCGGCGTGCAGCGGGCCGACTTCGACGGGCTGCCCGCCAGCCTCACCTTCTACGAGCACCTCGGCGTGCCGAAGGCCCGCATCCTGCACATGGCCACCGTCGAAGCCGCCGACGCCCTGGGCCTGGGCGACCGGGCCGGCCGGATCGCCCAGGGTTTCAGCGCCGACCTCCTGGTCCTCGACGGCGATCCGCTGGAGGACCTCGGCGCGCTGCGCGCGGTCAACACCGTCTTCGCCCGCGGAAACCGGCACCAGCCGGCCGCAACGGCCTAGGCAGGGGAAGGGGATGGGTGCTACTGCTCCTCGCCGTCGGCGCGGGGCAGGCCGCCCATCTCCTTCATCTCCGCGACGAATCCGTTGACGAAGGCGAGGACTTCCGGCGACAGCCCCTCTTCACCGAGGCCGCGCGCGGCGGCCCGGCCGATGTCGCCCTCGCGTGCCGTGGCGAGGAGCCTGAACCCTTCGACTACCTGCCGGGTGACGTGGTCGTTGGACTGGAAGAAGAGAGCCGAAACGCCGAAGACCTCCGCCAGCCCCTCGCCGACGATGGGGGAGGCGGTGACCCGCGTACCGGTCCGCAGTTCCTCGACGTCCTTCTCCGAGACGACGACCGCGCCGGCGTACTGGTTGATCCCCTGGGCGATCTCCGAGTCGGTCGGCGGGACCTGCTCCCCCGGGTAGGAGTGCTCCAGCAGATGGGTGATCTTCTCCGCGAGGGTCTCCGGCATCGCCGGCGCGGGAGACCGGTCCGGCACGTCGATGCCGAAGGAGCGGTCCTGGGCGTCGCGCAGCTCGACGAGGGTGACGCCGTACCCGGTCGCGAGGGGCTGTTCGTACTCGGGTTTCAGCCGGGCGACACCGCTCTCGGCCTTGTAGACGGGGATGTGACTGCGGCGGCCGATCAGCCTGCCGCTCTCCTTGAGAGGGATGCCGGCATCGTCGCGCAGATCGGCCAGGTCCGGGGGGCCCTCCCGGGGGAACAGCCTGTTGAGGGGCTGCCGGAGGAATCGCGCGAGCCCGGGGAGTTTGTGCCAGGCCGGTTTGGACCGCCCGCTCTCCCAGTCGCCGACGGCGACGCGGGTGGAGTCCACCGCCTGCCCGACGGCAGCTTGCGTCAGTGGGGGATCGAGGGCCCTGCGCGCCTTCAACAGGCGCTGGCCGTCGAAATGGCGGTGCGGCATGGTCACGTCTCCGGAACGGGCTCGGGATCAACAGGAAAAGAACTTCAGGCACCAGCTTGATACCAGGATACGCGTAACGTAGGTTTCGTTATCGAGGATCTTGGCGGATTCCCGCATTCCGCATGGTGTGCGGCTGCCGGCTGTTCCTCACGATCCTCCGCGCCACCCCCGCGCGGAGCCACCGGACCCGGCCAGCCACCTGGCTCGCTACCCGTCGCTGACCGGGTCCGGTTCTCGTCCCCGATACGGAGATACGCATGAGTGTCGCACCATCCCCTACCCACTCACAGACAGGCCGCCGGTTTCGGCGTCCCGTCGTTGCTGCTACGGCGGCTGCGCTGGGCGCGGGCATCCTGCTGGCACCGAGTGCGAGCGCCGCGGACAAGTGGGGCCCCGGATACCTGATCGCCGATGCCTCCGGAAAGCCGGACGCCTCCCACATCGGCGCGTACGGTGCCCCCGGGCAGACCCTCCCCGGCGTCAAGGGTCTCGCGTACTGCGCCGACCCGACTCTCGACGGTCCCCAGGCTGCGGACGGTTACGGCCCGGCCAAGGAGTACACGACCTGGACGTCGGTCAGCGGCAAGAAGGCGAGCGCCGAGTCCATCGCCCGCGCCGCCTACATCCTGGCGAAGTACGGCCAGACCTCGGACGACTCGCAGGCCGCCGCCGTCGACGCCGCTCTTTACACCCATCTCGAAGCCGGCAGCACCTACGCCCTGCCCGGCGGCAAGCGCGCACTCCAGCGCCTGAGCTACCCGAACGTCTCCCCCTCGGCAAAGACCAAGGCCACCCAGTACCTGGCCGAGGCCGACAAGTACGCCGGCCCCTACAAGCTCAACATCAAGCCCACCTCCGGCAGCGGAGACGTCAAGCCGGGAACCAAGACGGACGTCACCCTCGACGTCACCTCGGCCGCCGGCCACAAGGTCCCCGGTGTCAAGCTGAAGCTCGACCTGTCCGGCGCGGCCACGGGCACCCTCACCGCCACCACCGGTGCCGACGGCACCGCGACCGCCACCCTCACCCCGGTCAAGGACGGCACCGCCACGCTCAAGGCCACCGCCGCCTCCCTCCCGGGCACCGCCCTCAACGCAATCCTCCCGGAGAACAAGAAGGCGCAGCGCATGCTCGTCCAGGGCACGCCCACCAGCGCCACCGCCGAACTCCAGCTCAAGGTCATCCCGCTCAAGGGCGGCATCAAGGTCGCCAAGACCGCCGCCGATTCCGGCAAGCCCCTCGCCGGCGTCGAGTTCGAGGTCAAGGACTCCGCCGGCAAGACCCTCGCCACGGGCAAGACCGACGCGGCCGGGCACTGGACGGCCACCGGGCTCGCCCCCGGAAGCTACACGGTCCACGAGGTCCGCGCCGTTCCCGGCTACCAGCTCGCCCCCGACCAGACGGTCACCGTCACCGACGGCAAGGACACCCCCGTCGCGGTCAAGGACGTCCGGATCCCCGAGCCTGAGAAGCCCAAGCCGCGGCCCGTCACGATCAAGGAACTGCCCAAGACCGGAGCCTGACCGGCCCGGACGGCCACAAGCCGCCCACACCGAGCACGGCCCCCACCCCACTGCGGGACCGGCCCACCACCCCGGGCCGGTCCCGCCCCTACCGCTGGACACCGAACATGCCGCTCACCCCCGCATCGGACAGCAGCACCGAGACCACCCCCGCCAAGCCGGGCCGCCGCAGGCTCCTCGCCGCCTACGCCCTGCTCGCCACCGGCACTCTGACCGCCGTGGTCATCGCGGCCTGCACTGTCACCGACGACGACCGCGCCACCAGCAGCGCCCCCTCCGAACCCCCGAGCAGCGCCCCCTCCGCGACCGCTCCCTCCTCGCCCGGCCATGCGTCGTCCACCCCTTCCCCCCGCGACCCGCTGACCGAGACGAGCCCGGCCACCGGCCGCGACCGTGCCGTGGGCGGCGACCCGGCGGTCCCTGACCGCTCCGGGACAGCACGCACCCAGGCCGGCTCCGCACTGGAGTCCTGGTCGAACGGCAACCCCCGGCCCACCGGCGACCGAGCCGTCGGCGGCGAGGCCGTAGCCGGAGCAGGCGGTGCCATCCGCGAAGTCCTGCGGATCCCCGCCCTCGGCCGGACCTGGAGCCAGCCGGTGTACGACGGCATCGGCGATCGCCAGCTCCGAGCCGGCATCGGGCACTTCCCCCAGACCGAAGAGCCCGGACAGACCGGCAACTACGCCATCGCCGGACACCGCAGCGGGATCAGCGACCCCGCCTTCCGCGACATCGACAACATCAAGCGCGGGTCGGACATCCACGTCACCACCGCCGACCGGATCACCTACACCTACACCGTCACCCGAGTCCGCACGGTCGCACCGACCGACGTCGACGTCATCGCCCAGGTGCCCGGCAAGCCCGCCGCCACCCCCACCAAGGCCAAGCTCACGATCGTCACCTGCTGGCCCGCCAACGGCAGCTCCAAGCGCATCGTCGTCGAGGCCGACCTCACCGCATCAAGGGGTGGTACCCAATGACCACCGTCCCTCGAACCGCCAAGATCAAACCCGCCGTCGCCTGGCCGGACTACGAAGAGGACCACGCCCGCAAGGAACTCGCGGCCCTGGAGATGATCACCAGCGGGGTTCCTCTGGATCGAATCGCCCTGCGCACGGACCTGCCGACGCATCACGTCCGCCGACTGGCGAGGCTGGCGGCCGAAGAGGCCAAATTCCCCAAGCACCCGCGCAACGTCTGCCGCCACCCGCGCCGCTCCCCGAGGTACCGCCGGTCCTCCCAGCCCGCCCCGGCCGCACCGCGGCCCGCGGAAGAGCCCGAGCAGCTCAGCATCATCTGACGGCCTCCGCCCCTTCGTAGGCCCGCCCCACCTCCCCCTCCCTCCAGTCCCGTTCGCGACTCCCACGCCACGGGTCTACTTCGCGCTACCCGAAAACGGACCGCCGTGCCCTCCGAATCACTCGCTCCGACCGCACCGCCCTGCGCGTCGGCAGCAGACGCCTTCCCCCGCCTCCCGGATGCCCGGCAGTGGCTCCCGGCCACCTCCGGCCGCATCGCGTCCGACGGATTCAGCTGGATGCAGGCCGTCTGCTGGTTCCAGCTCGACGGCTCCTACACGCGGGGCCGTGACCACGGCCCCCGGCGCATGGGGCCGACCACCCTGCGCGTCGCCGCAGAACTCGCCCGCCTCGCCCCCTGCCGTCCCGGCGTCGACTACCTCGTCCGCCAGCTCACGCTCTCCAAGCGCACCGTGCAGTACCACCTGGCCGTCCTGCGCGAGACCGGCCTGCTCACGTACCGGACCAAGGGGACCCGCGTCCGCGGACAGGGCGGACTCGCCAGCGAGTTCGTCTGGACCATCCCGCCGGCCTTCGACGACGCCCTGCACCTGCGCACCGGCCCGTCCGAGCGGTACATCCGCGCCGTCCACGGCATCGACGACGCGGGTCGCCCGCTGATGAAACGTATCGCCACGATGGCCCGGCAGACACTGCGCCGTCGCCGGCGCACCCGCCCCGCGAACAACTCCCCGGCCCGTTCCTCGGCTCCATCGCGTTGCACCCCAATGGGGGGTGGTTCCTCAACGTCTTCTACTGCGGGTACAACTACCTCTCCCTCTGAGAGCAAGCTCGAAACGGGGCACAGCCCAACCTCCACCCCGAAGACCACCAAGCCCCGCACCCTCAACGCCGTCGGCCGCCGATACCGACTGGCCGCACAGCTGATCCGGCAGGTGCCCTGGCTCCACCGCGCCTCCGTTCCCCGCATCGCCTGGATCCTCCGTCACGTCTCCGACGCCGGATGGAGCGTCACCGAGGTCATCGCCGTCCTCGGCCAGCAGGCCCCCGCCCACACCGTCCACCGCCCCTCCGGGTTCCTCGCCCGCCGCCTGCTCGGCGTCCACCAGCTCTACGACACCCCTGCCAAGCGCCAAACCCTCGTCGCCTGGTGGCGTGACTCCCCCCAGGCGCAGATCGACCGCCACGCCGAATGGGAGGGAACCTGGCAGGCCCCCCGCAGCCGCGCGGTCACCACCCTCGTCGGCCGGGCCATCGCGGCCGTCCGCCTCGGCGCCACCCCCCAGCAGTTGCCGGCGGACCGCCCCGAACTCAGCGACACCGACATCGCCGCCCACCGGACCACCGCACACCACAGCTTCCTGGCCGGAGATAGCGGGCTGATCACCTCCACCGTCGACTTCCTCGGCCGATCCGAAGCCGAGCGCCTGTACGGAACCGAACTCGTCGCCCGCGCCCTGCGCCTGCATCACGCGAGCAGCCACCTGACCCTGGGAGCCAGCCGGTGAACCCATCCCAGCCCACGGGCGTCGACCTCGCCCGCGTCGCCCTGAAAGCCGCCCGCGAGAACGCCAAGAAGCGCGGCGCCTCCGCCCGCCAGACCAGGCCCCTGCGCCGGACCACCCGCACCGGCGGCCGCGACCCGATCGCCTTCGCCTCCGCCCTGACCCTGCTGGTCGCCGACCGGGCCTGGGAGGTCCCGGTCACCGGCGGATCGGTTCTCGACCGCTGGTCCGAGATCGCCGGCCCCGAACTCGCCGCCCACATCACCGCAGTCCGGTTCCACGAGACCACCGGCCAGCTCGACCTCCTGCCCGACTCCGCGGCCTACCGCACCCAGATCCGCCTCCTGGCCCCCCGTCTCCTCGCCTGCATCCGGGACGCCCTGGGCACCGACACGGTCCGCCGCCTCAACGACCTGCCCCCCGGCAGCGCCCCCCATGGCGTCGAACCACCCGCGCCCCCCGCCCAGGAACCGAACCCGCCCGGCCCGTTGATCACACGGGAGAACGCCTCTCCCGGCTACCAGGCCGCACTCGCCGCCCACCGGTCCACCGTCGCCCGGACCACTGATCCGACGGCCTCCGGCGGACCTTCCCACCCTGGCCTCCTGCGCGAACCCCCTGGCGATTTCGCCCGCGCTCTTGCCGACCTCCAGAACACTCCGGCCGCCAGCGGGGGCACGAGCCACACACGAGCCCTGGCCCGTGCCCGCCGCGAACGCGACAACCAGATCACCAACCACCACCCCCTCGCCTGAACGGAGCCACCGGTGTCCAGCTACTACAGCTCCCTTCACCCTTACCAGCAGATCGCCTACGACCTGCGGCGCCTGATCACCAGCGGCTACCTCAAGCCCGGCGACCGCCTCCCCTCCAGCCGCGACCTCAAGTACCGTTACAACGTGGCGGAGATGACGGCACGCAACGGCCTTCGAACGCTGTGCGAGCAGGGCTTGGCCCGCAGCGTCACAGGACGGGGGACCTTCGTCTCCGACCTGCCGGAACCGGACCAGGAATCCCGGTCCGAAGCCTCAACTCGCTACACGGCCTCGACCATCACCGATCAGGTGCTCGACGAGCTCTACGAGGAACTCGACCACCTCCGGCTCCTCCTCGCACACCACCGCACCACCCTCCCTCTGCAGTCCGACAGCACCGATCCGCCCGGCTGGACCTCGTCTCCAGCGGACCGACCCCGCCCCGGCCGCGCACCCGCGCCGTAGGATCGGCGGTCCGCCCGAAGCGCCGGCCAGAAGAGCAAGGGGACAGTGCCGTGGATTTCGTGGTCATCGACCGATTCGACGGCATACCCAGAGCGCCGAGGCCGCTCGCGGTGCTGACCCGGGACAACTGGGACGACCGAGGCTGGCGCACCATGTTCGACCTGACGGTCATCGACGACAACGGGCAGCGTCACGAAGTCGGGCTGGTGAAGATCGGCGCTGTCGGCATGGACCAGGACACCCAGCCGCGGGTGGAGCTGTCGGCGGAGTTCTCCGAGCTCGGCGAGAACTACTTCTCGGTGGGCCAGGACGTCACCTACTACGAGCGGCTCAAAGACCTCGGCGACCGGATCCGCCAGTCCGTGCTCGGAGGACTGAGGGACATGGCCTTCGACGAGGAGACCTTCGCTGTCGCCGTGCAGGAGGAGGTCACCAGGGTCTCCCTGTGGCGCAGCCTTCGTACCGCGACGATCGAGGAGCAGTTCCGCCGCATCGCCCGCGAAGGCGGCCACAGCCGGCTCTCCTACCGTGTCGTGTACGAGACACCTGCCCGGCCCGGCGGCGACAGCGCCCGGCTCGGCTTCCACGTCGAGCCCGGCCAGCTCCCGCCCAGCAACATCCACGTCCTCACCGGACGGAACGGCGTGGGCAAATCCGTCCTGCTCAACCGGCTCACCCGCGCCGTTGTCTATCCCGATGCCGACCCGGCCGAGGTAGGAACCCTCACCGAGGCAGGCCGGGCCCATCGGGAGTCCTTCGCCAACCTCGTCACCGTCTCCTTCAGCCCCTTCGACGATCTGCCCCAGCTTCCTCATGAGAGCGTGACGCGCCTCACCCACGTCGGGCTGCGCACATCGCCCACGCCGGGCGCGCAGGGCACGGACAGCCAGCTGAAGACCGACGCCCGGCTCAAGAAGGACTTCGCGGAGAGCCTCGAAGCATGTCTGAACGGCGAGCAGAAGGAGCGCTGGATCGAGGCCCTGAGCACCCTGTCCTACTCCGGCAGCGGACTCCTCGCCGACGACTGGCTCACCACCTTCCAGAACATCAAGGATGCCGCACGCCGACGCACGGCGGCCAACAAACTGTTCGCCACTCTGAGCTCCGGCCACAAGGTTCTGCTGCTCACCATGACCCGTCTCGTCGAACTCGTCGACGAGCGCACCCTCGTCATCATCGACGAACCCGAGAACCACCTCCACCCGCCCCAGATCGCGGCCTTCGTCCGCGCCCTGTCCCACCTCCTGACCGACCGCAACGGCCTCGCCATCGTCGCCACCCACTCCCCGGTCGTCCTCCAAGAGGTTCCCGCCGACTGCGTGTGGAAGCTCCACCGCGCCGGCGACCGCCTCGTCGCCAACCGGCCCAGGATCGAAACGTTCGGCGAGAACGTCGGCATCATCACCCACGAGGTCTTCGGCCTCGAAGCCGACGAGACCGGCTTCAACCGGGAACTGAAGCGCCTCGTAGACGAAGGACTGTCCTACACAGAGATCCGCTTCCGCTTCCGCAACCGGCTCGGAGGCGAAGCCCGCATCATCGCCCGTTCCCTCATCGCGCTCCGCGAGAGCGGCGAACTCCCGGGCGGAGGCTCCCGCTGATGCTGCCCCTGCCCCGCCCCGCTCTCGACGCCCGCACCGTCTACACCACCTGCATCTCCACCGCAAGCCCCCTCAAGGTGCGCGCCGAACTGATCCAGCTCAGCGACCGGGTCGCCGAGGCCGCCGCGGACTACGAGAAAGCCGCCGCCCAGCGGGCACTGCACACCCTCGGCGCACTGCAGCACCAGCCCGGAGGCAAACCCGCCCCCAAGACCAACAAGGATCAAGAGGAGGCGGACAAGGGTGTCAACGACCACCTCACCGCCACCTACACCTCCCGCATGGTCCCGAAGAAGAGCCAGGGCCGCACCTTCTACAACCAACTCCTTGCCGCCGCTCCCGACGGCCGCTGCACCCTGTGCGGCCAAGGTCTCGCGGACACCCTCGACCATCAGCTCCCCAAGGCGGTCTACCCGCTGCTCGCGGTCACCCCGGACAACCTCGTCCCCGCCTGCCGCTCCTGCAACACAATCAAGAGCGATCAGGCCCCGGCCGCCGCCGAGGAACAGACCCTCCACCCGTACTTCGACACGGACATCAACGACTACATCTGGCTCGCCGCCCGCGTGACCGGCCTACCAGGGCCTGCCGTCACCTTCCACGCCGATCCGCCGCCCGAGATGCCCCGTGTGCTCGCCGCCCGTGCCCGCCACCACTTCTCCTCCCTCGAACTCGCGCGCACCTACGGCCCTCAGGCCGGACCGGAACTGCGCACCCTCAGCCGGAGCCTGAAACGCCTGCCCCTCACAGACATCCCCGAGCACCTCGCCGAGCGCGCCGAGGACTGGACACAGGAGAACCCCAACAGCTGGCAGGCCGCCCTGTACCGGGCGCTCGCGACCAGCTCCTGGTTCACGGTGAACGGCTACCTGGAGCCGTAGAAGTGACCCACCCGCGCTGACGACTGCGGCGACTGAGTGGCTGGTGGTGCCGCTCACGGCGCCGGGGCGATCATCACCTGGGAGGGGTGGTCGAGCCAGATTTCTTCACCGTCGGGACGGACTGTCAGGCCGAAGCGCCGCGGATCTGGTTGTCCCTTGCCGGTCCACCAGCGGTGGGCGGTGCTGAGTTCGTCCCACAGAGGCCGTGCGCCGCTCTGGTGCACGGTGCTCTCGGCGTCGTCGTCGTGGATCAGGGCGGCGGCCCAGGAACGGTCGGTCAAGCTGTAGAGCCAGACACTCAGGGCTGTGCCGCGCCGGGCTCTGAGCATCATGCAGTCCGGTACGAGAAAGCCGGCGGCCGTCATGAAGGGATGCCGCAGAGGATCGTCGAAGCCCGCCGAAGCCGATGTCAGCGCGGTGACCATGGTGCTGGAGTCGCCGGGAAATCCGTCCGGCAGATACGCGCTCTGGTCGATGCGGAGCCGCTGCGAGCGGGCCTTCATGAACTCGACCGGTGTGCCGAAAGGACCTGATGCGGTGCGCCCGTCGTCGGCGACGGTCAGACGCACCAGGCGGTCAGCGGTCGAGAAGTGAGTTCCCCAGGGGGCGAGAACCACCGCGCCCGGCGTGGCCTGTTCGACGAGCGCGTACGGGATGCGGCGCAGTCCGGCGGTGGCGATGATCCGGTCGTACGGGCCCCGCGCCGGGTGTCCGAGCAGGCCGTCACCGGTGATGACCGTGGGATGCAGTCCCGCGCGGGCCAGCGCGGACCGGGCGGCGTCGGCGACGGTTTCGTCGACCTCCATCGTGACGACCTGCTCGTCCCCGAGACGGTGCGCGAGAAGCCCGGCGTTCCACCCCGTGCCCGTCCCCACTTCGAGGACCCGGTGGCCGTCGCGGATATCGAGGGCGTCGAGCATCTCCATGACGACGCTGGGCATGGACGCGGACGAGGTCGGCATGCTGCCCGGCGCCGGACCGGTGTGACGGCCGTCGTCCCATTGTGTGGTGATGGGGATGTTGGCCTCGGTGGCCGTGTACCAGCCTTCGGGGTCGGCGGTCCGGTCGAGGGTCTGCGAGGTCCGGGATTCCATGTCGTGCGGCCAGATCACGTCGGGCAGGAACATGGACCTGGGCACGGCGTTGAACGCGCCGGCCCAGTGGAGGGGGAGAACGCCGCGGTCGGCGAGTGTCCGGCCGAGGGCCGCCCAGCCGGGCCGTGGCTCTGTCTCGGTGTGCGTCACTTCTTGTGCTTGCCGTCCCCTTCGGGGGTGCTGCCGTCGGGGCTCGGCGGATCCTGCGGCGGCTGCCACGGCTGCCACGGCTGGCCGGGGTGTCCGTCCCCGCTCCCGTCACCACCGCTGCCGTCCGCGCCGTCCGCCCGGACCGTGCCTTGAGTCATGTCCTCGCCCCTTCGCCGAAGCGCTTTGTGTTCCAGCTCACCCTAGGAGACGTGGAGTTGACGAGTCAGGGCATCTGGGACGTTTGGCCGGGAAGACTCCCGTTTGAAGTTGTCATCGTCTGCTGTTGCCCGCAGTGTGCCCGCCGGCTCCTGGGACGGGACTGGGGGCTGACTCGGCGGTTCGCCGACCATGGGCCCGGGGTGTCCTTGCGTCCCCAAGGGCCATGGCCGGAACTCCTACGTTCTGGCGAGGACCACGTTGATCTGGACGGCGTCGCGGGAGTGGAGCGGATGAGCGGGCCCGTCTTCGTGTCCGGTCAGAGAGGCCGGGTCGGTGTGCAGCCGGGCGTGGACGGTGGGGGCGGAGTGGTCGTCGAGGACGATGGCCAGGGGGCTGGCGGTCTCCCGGGCGATCCAGCCGAGCAGCCGTCCGTCGTGCTCGACGCGGATGGCGCTGGGGTCGGCCGTGTTGCTGCGGTCGCGGACGAGGTCGAGGGTTGTGCCGGGGACCAGGCGGACGAGGTGGGTGTGACCGGCGGCGTGGCGGATGCCGCGCAGCGGGGTGGTGAGCGTTCCGGAGCCGCGCAGGATGACGGTGCGCGCGGCCTGGGGGCTGCGGCGTTCGGTACTGCGGATGAGAAGGGCCGCGGTGTCGGGGTCGGTGAGAGCGGTGAGTTCAGGGGCGGTGAGCTGGCTGATCCAGTCGAGGAAGCCGCCGAGGGTTGGTGCCGGGTCGGGGAAGTGTCCGGCGAGGGACGAGGCGGCGGCGCGGTCGTGGACCCCGATGCTGGCCGCGTAGCAGGCCGCCGGCGTGGCGACCCCGTACTTGATCATGGCGGGGAGCGCTGCGAGGTGTCCTTCGGCGGGTGTGCCGCGCTTGAGTTCGAGAAGCTGGAGGACGGCGGAGACGGCCCAGGCGAGGTCGTGGGCGATGACCCGGTCGAGGACGGTGGTGGTGGCGGTGACGTCGGCGGTGCCCAGAGCCGCGTGGTGGGCGCGGTGCAGTTCGGCGACGGGAAGGGCGTTGACCCAGCCGTCGGCCAGGGGGGCGATCGCCGCCGGGGGAACCTTCTTGCGGGCTGCGCCGCGCAGGAGCTCGGTGATGTGTGTGGCCGCGTTCAGCACAAGAGCGCGCAGGTCGTTCCAGCGATCGGGGGCGAGGAGTTCGGGCCGCTGGACGAGAGCGGCGGCGATCTCCTCGGCGGCGTTGAGTGCGTCGATACCGCCCTGGACACTGAGGCCGGTGCGGACGATCGCGGCGCGGGAGGGGCGGTCGGGTATCTGGCGGGCGATGGCGGTGATCCGGCGTGCGGAGAAGCGGGCCAGCGGTTCGAGCTGCCACTGCCGGGCGCCGAGCTGATGCCCGCCGAGGGTGCCCTGGAGGACGACGAGGGCGAGGCGTTCGAGGAGTTCCTGGTCGGGGGTGTCGACCGCTTCCTCGGCCAGCAGGGCGAGGAGTTGGACGTCCAGCCCGCTGGCCCAGCTCGCCAGGGTGGTGTCGTCGGGGTCGTCCAGGATGAGTTCGCTGAGGTCCTGCCCGGCTTGGGGCGGGCGACCGAGGCGGGCGGTCGCCAACTGGCGGTAGAGGCCGGCGAGAGCTGACACGACCGGCTCGACCTTGTCACGGTCGAGGTAGGCGTGGCGCAGCCGCGCGGCGCCGCGCTGGTCCTTGGCGATGAGGACGACGTGGCCCTCGGATTCGTGGAACGCGCGGCCGGCGCGCCCGGCGGTGTTCCAGAAGTCGCGAACGGAGATCGTTTCGCCCTGATTGCGCCAGACGTCGGGCACGAGGACGGTTTTGACGGGGAGGTTCATGCCCTGGGAGAGGGTGCTGGTCGCGCACAGGACCCGCAGGGTTCCGTCGCGGTAGGCGCGTTCGAGGTGGGTGCGTACGGCCTGGGGGACTTCGCCGTGGTGGTAGGCGCAGCCGTGGAGGACCATGTCGGTCAGCTCGTGGCCGGAGCCGGTGTGGCGGGCGATCTCGGCGGCGAGCCGCAGCCGGCGGCCGGGGATGGCGCTGAGGTCCGCCGGGCCGGCCGATTGCGTACCGAGCCCCGGGGTCCCGGGGGCGGTGAGCGCTTTCACGAGGGCCTTCGCTGCGGCAGCCGCCTTGATCGGCGTGGGTGAGGAGATCAGGACGGGGCCGAGGCGGTCGAAGTGGAGGGCCAGGGCGGCGGCGACGTCCTTGGGCGCCTCCGGGAAGAACCGGGTGCGCTTGAGGCGACGAGTCAGTACCCGGGGTACGAAGAACTCGCCCGGTCCGCCGTTGCGGTAGTCGATGGCGCCGCTCTGTCCGTCGGCTTCCTTGCCCCACCAGGAGAAGATCCCGGTCCGCAGACGGGAGGGCGACCAGTCGATGCCGGCATGGTTGCGGCCCTGGGCGTCGGGGTCGAGCCAGCGGGCGAGGTCGGCACCGTTGGGCAGGACCGCGGAGAGGAGGAGAAGCCGGGCGCCCGGCGTGGAAAGGCGGATGCGGGTCAGGAGCATCTCCAGGCGCAGTCCGCGGTCCGAGCGGTCCAGAAGGTGGGCTTCGTCGACCAGGACCAGGGCGAGGCGGGCGCCGAGTTCGGGCATGTTCCGCAGGAGCAGATCGAGCTTCTCGCTGGTGACCACCAGGACATCGGTGAAGTCGAGCAGCTGGGACTCGTAGCGGACGTGCTCGGAGCCGCCGAAGAGGGAGGACACCCGGTGGCCGGCGAGTTCGAGGGTCTCGGAGAGCTGCCGCTCGACCTGAGCGGCAAGAGCCCGGGTCGGGACGACGTAGACCGCGAGCGGCGCGGGCGCCCACCAGCCCTCGTCCGGGCCGGCCGGACGGTGAGCGAGGGCGTGGAGGATGGCCCACTCGGCGATGTGGGTCTTGCCCGCCGAGGTCGGCATCGTGACAATCATGCTGCCGGCGTCCCGGTCGACGAGCCCGGCGTCCAGCGCGGTGCGCTGAGAGGGCCACACCTGCGTCATCGGGCGCCCGGCGACGATGAGCGCCTTGAGGTAGCGCTCCCACTCCGGGCCCCAGGTCGAGGCGCGGCGCAGCAACAGCCAGGGGGAGGTGGCGACGATGTCCTCGGCGACATGGGCCAGGGAATCGACCAGGGTCCACGTGTCCGCGACCGAGGCGTCCAGCAGGATGGAAGCGGCCTTGCGCAGGTCGGCGACCGCGGCCTTCCCGGCCGCACGGTCACCCAGCCGCCACAGCGCGGCCAGAGAGCGGGCGGCACGCCCGGCGAGCCCGTAGGCGGCCAGCACCGCCGCGTCCCCCTGGTCGGCGTGCCCCTCCGCCGCCTCGCCGACCAGCCGGCGCCCGAGCACCACGAGTTCTTCCCGGGCCTGCTCGCCCAGACGGGCCGCCGCGTCGATGTCCCGCCGCAGGAGCGCGCCGGTGACCTCGGCTATCCGGTACGGGGCCGCGGTCATCGGGGATTCGATGACCTGGCCCTCCCCCCGGCCGAAGTGCCCGCGGACCTCGCGGAGGTAGCCGGTGGCCAGGGCGTGGGAGTTGGCCTGGTAGCCGGCCAGGCTCCACACCGACGCGGCGATGGCCAGCAGTTCGGCCCGGCGCGGGTCACCCTGCTCGTGGCGTTCGGCGAGATCCGCGTACGCCTCGGCGATCTCCGGGAGCGGCCCGGGGTCGGCGCGCCGTTCCCGGGGGGTGCGGGTCAGCTGTCCGAGGCGTGCCAGGGTCAGACCGCGGCGCAGACTGGCGGGGTCGTAGGTGTAGGCGGCGGCCGGACCCTCGGTGCTGATCTGGTCACCCAGCACGTGGGAACGCAGCTGGGCCCGCAGCAGCGGCGCGGCCTCACCGCCTGCGAGGGCGTCCTCGCCGAGACGGCGCACTTTCCCGTTGTAGTCCCTCACTGTCCGGCCTCCTTGCTGCTCTTGCCGGCGAGGGAGGGCCCGGTCTCGGCCACCTTGTAGACACGGGCGACGAAGTCCTGCAGACCGGGAATCTTGACCACGGTCAGCTCGGTGCGCTGCTGGACGACCCCGGCGAGCAGGGTGACGACATCGTCCTTCCACGCCTTCATGTCGTGGACGAACACCATGTGCCGCTCGACCACCCGATGCTCCGGGCGGCGCAGCAGGCCGGCCAAGTGGCCGGCGAGGAACTGTGGGCCGGCCTCGGAGCAGCGGGCCATGGCGAAATGGATGCTCTCGTCGAGGCGGTCCATGACCTTCTCCAGGCTGTCGTACGCCTCCTGTCCCAGGGGCTTGTGCCGTGTCGCGCGGGTTTTGACCTCGGGCACGGCGATCACGGGCGGGTTCTCACGGAACCGGAAGGCCAGCACGTCCGTGCCCTGGACGGCCTGCCCCGCGGTCTGCTTCCACCGGAGCTTCAGAATGGGCACGCACCACCGGCGCACCCGCCGGTAGAGGGCACCGGTGACGATCTCCCCGAAGTCACCGTGCCGCACCCGGACCGTGGCGGGGAACTTGTTGGTCCGCACATAGGCGGCGACCTCCGGCGCCCCGAGATCGTCGAAGACCAGCGCGAGTTCATCCGGCCGGATGTAGTTGCGGGCGACCTCGCGGCCCAGGCAATCCAGCAACTCGTCCTCGCTGAGCCGCCCGGAGTCCACCAGCGCCTCATAGCCCAGTTCCCCGCCCGGCTGCTGGACCTGCTCACTGCGCAACCACCTGTCGAACACGTACGCCCCCTGACTCGCGCCCTTCGGGCAGGCATTGTCTCCCGGGCCCGGGGGCCCGGAAGACCGAACCGGCTACGACAACCCGGTTCCGCTCCGGCACGGTACGAAAGCCCGCCGGCCACCCGGGACCCACCGCCCATGACCTCCGAACGCATGACCAGCGAGTCCCCTGAAGGAGGGAAAACAAGTGCTTACCAGTTCTGACCCATAAGCACCTCCATGTACTCTACGATGAGGGGCACGACCCCAGACCCGGCAACAGCAGGAGCCCCAGGCGTGCCGACCGAACAACACGAGCCCCGGCTCCAGGCCCTCGCGGTCAACGTGGGAAAGCGCTGGAGCGAGGTGGCAGCCGGCCTCAGCACAGAGGGCGACGTGGTCCTCTCGGCCTGGTCGCCCTGGCGCGGCGGATCCACCACCAGCAAGCTCTTCGACCCGGACCGGATCGCCGTCCTCGTCGCATGCCGCCGCGGTGAAACCATGGCGGTCTACGACGTCACCCCGGACGCGGCAGGAGAGCGCTGGCACTGGGTCGGCGACGAACCGCGCCGCCGGATCGCCTTCCACGGACAGCCCTCCACGCGCTACGCCGCACACCTCGGCGCTCCGGCCCCCACCTGGAAACGCGGTGAGGGAACACCGGTGAAGGTGCTCGAACTGGACACCCTCCTCCGGGGAACCGCCCCCAGCGACACATCCCCGCGCCAGATCGTCCTGGGGGAGGCACTCGTCAGCACCGACGGCAACCGGCGCCTGACCGTGTCCGTCCCGTCCGACTACACCGTCGTCATCCAGACCCGCACGACCGAAGCCGGCAGGAGCAGCTGATGGACACCACGGCCTACACCGACGGCCTCGCCCGGCTCCGGGAACTCCGCGACGAGATCGGCAAGAGAGAAAAGGCCCTCAACAAGCTGTACGCCCAGCGCGACAAGCAGATCAAAACGCTGGGCGAGCACGCCAAGGCCAAGGCCGAACGCCTGGCCCCGGCCGCAGGCCTCGCCGTCAAGGACATCGTCGCCCTCGTCCCCGGACTCGCCCCCGCGGCGCCCGCCGCCCCCCAGCCCCCGGATGCCGCTGTCACCCGCCCCGGGCGGACAGCCGGTACCGGGACGGGACCCGGCGCGGCCACCCCGTCCCTCACTCCGCTCACACCCTCCCCGCTCGTCACCGAACCCGAGCCCCCTGCGGAAGCCGCCCCGGCACCGGCAGCCCAGGACCGGACGGCCGAACTCCCCGAAGAACCCGGCTCCGCCCCGCCGCCCCCCGCCCCCGAGGCCGCGCCTCCCGCGACGCCGGCCGAAGGAACCCTGCGGGAACTGCCGTCCATCCCCGAAGGGACCGACGGAGACCGCTGGTTCGCCCTGGCGCCGAACCTCGTCTCCGAACGGCCGAACTTCCCGCAGAAGGTACACCCCGCCGTCTTCCTCGACGCCGCCACCGGCGTTCTCGCCCACAAGAACCACCGCTACCAGCTCGATCTCGGCACCGGCTCCGCGGCAGAGATCCTCACCGCCGTGTACGCCACCGTGCCCGACACCGTGGAGCGGATCTACATCACCGCCGGAGACCCCTGGCACCGCGACGCCGACCGGCACCGCTACCTGAAGGACGCGGTCACCGCCTGGCTGGACGCCCCCCTGCCCGAGGGGTGGCGGGTGGACACTGGGCGCGGCAAGGACGCTCTGGCCGGCCACTTCGTCCACGAACGCCGCCCCGTCGGACGCTGGCAGCGCGGCGACACGCACACCGAGATCCGCAGCGTCACCGAATGGTTCGACCCCGACGGCGCAGACGTCAGCACGGTCCGCCACGCCCTGACCCTGACGTGGGACGCACTCAGGAAACACTGGCCCGACGTCGTGCTCATGGGCTCCCCGAGCCAGACCGGCCGCGACCTGTGGTCCCGCACCATCCCCACCAAACAGGGCGCCCGCTGGACGGACGGCTACCCCGTCATGTCGGACGAGATCCGCCAACTCCTCCACGCCACCTCCGGACAGGGCCGCAGCGAGCTGATCACCCCGCCCCGTGTCCCGGAAGAACTGCCCGGGTGGACCGAACTCGACCGCACCCTCGCCTACGGCAAGCACACCTGGGCCAGCGGAGTGGGCGCCCCCCAGCGCGTCACGGCCCGCACCTTCACCTCCTGGGAAGCGAAGCGCCAGAGCGACGCCCTCTTCGCCCCGTCCCACTGGCACGTCCGGGTCACCGTCCCCGGCGGATGGAACCACGTCGGACTGCTGCCCGCCGCCGTCGAGGGCGACCGCTCCTGGACCTACCCCTGCGAACCCGGCCGGACCTTCACCACCTGGGCCGGCGGAGCGGAGATCAACGCCGCGCTCCGCAACCCCATCCAGCCGTGGAAGATCGAGATCCTCGACGGCCTCCTCTGGGAGTCCGGCACCCCCCTGCGCGAATGGTCCGACAACCTCAAGGCGGCATGGGCCTCCCTGTCGGCCGCGGCCCAGCACGCCGGAGCCGACGAGCTGCGCCTGGCCTACAAACTCGCCTCACGCGCGGTGCGCAGCGTCCTCCTCTTCGGCATCGGGTCCTTCGCCCAGCGCCCCCGCATCACCACGGGCACCGTGCCCGTCGGCCAGGAGCGTCAGGTCCCCAAGGGAGCGCGCGTCGTGGGGATGAGCGGCAACAGCATCGTCTGGGAGCGCACCTCGATGACCCGCAACCCCTGGGCCCACCCGGAATGGGCATCCGGAGTCTGGTCCGCAGCCCGCGCAGCCCTCCTGTCCACCCGCGCGAAGACCGCCGACGGACAGACCACCCACGTCGGCGCCCTCCACCTGCCCCCCGGAAGTGTGATCGCCTTCCGCACCGACGCCCTCTACACCTCCGTGACGCCGGGCTGGGCCTACCACGGCGAACCCGGCGACTACCTGACCAAGGGCCACCTCCCCTGCACCGTCGCCGCACCCACCACCGAGCAGGAGTTCTCCTCCCTCCAGGCCCTCGGCCGCAACTGGCTCATCACCAACCAGCACTGACCACCCGCACCCCGCGCCCGGCCACACCCAGCGCGCAACAGGATGAAGGAGAAGGGCACGATGCCTCCGCGCAGCCGAGGAAGAACCCCGGCCAGCAGGCGGGAACCACCGCCGCCCAACGAGGCTGCCCGGCTGACCAACGAACTGCGGAACGCCGACTTCACGAAGCGCCAGGTCGCACAGATCCTCGGCCGCAACTCCGCCATCGTCAGCCACTTCTACACCCGCGGACCCGGCGCCGGCGGAGCCTACGTTCAGGCACTGCGCGCCGTCGTCCAGGAAGTCCAGTCCGGAGGGCCCCGTGACGTGGAGTCCCTGCGGCAGCTCGCCGGACAGCTCGTGAAGCGGCGCCGGACCAAGACCGGTCGACTGGCCCGCGTACGGGCCAAGGACACCGTCGAGATCGAGCACGACGAGGAATGGAGTTCAGGACTCGCCCGGGCCGGCCGTCAGCACATCGCCTCCGGAGCCTCCCGACTGAAGCCCGTCATCGACGCCGCCGCTGCGAGCGGAGGCGTCATCGCCTTCTCGGTGCGCGCCTCAAAAGGGAGATTTCTCATCGACTCCGGCGACGCCGACGACAGCCCCGGAGTGTCCCGCCATGTCGTTCAGCGAGACGACGGCACCGAGGAACGCAGCTACGGCAACTCCCCCCGCAGCCGCGGCACCACAACCGGTGGCTTCGACGCCATGGAATGGTCCGAGCGCATCACCGAGCACGGAGGCGACGTCGCGTCCGCGATCACCGACTGGATGGTGGAAACCGGACGCCTCGCGGAAGGCGCGAAGATCACCCATCTTGAGCTCCGGGCCTGGAAGACCGACGACTGACAGCAACCCGCGGCGGGACACTTCGCTTCGGCCCGTCACCGCCGAGGCCGGCCGCCCCCGGCCGACGTTCCCACTGCGACGGGAACAACGCAGGTCACCGGTTCGACAGCACGGGTTCCGGGAAGCGATGCTGTCCGGGGCCCGGCGGGTTCTCACCTCGAAGCCGATGACCGCCGGGCCCGCCCTCCTCCTGAGCGGGGTCGAGTACCGAGAGCGGATGCTGCTCGGACGGCCGTGAGCGCTCCTGCGATCCGGGGAACGCCCTGGGCGCAAGGGCACGCTCGGACTTCCGCCCCGGCGGCTCAGGTCGGAGCTGTCGGCGTGACGTTCCGGACCGAGGCACCCCGGCCCACGGAGAACGGGCGTCTGTATTCCGGTGTAGCGGTCCGGCCGACTCCGGGCCTTCCGTCCGCGGAGCGCGGGGATCCGTACCTACGAACAGGCGCGCCTCTTAAGGCTTGCGTTGACCCTCGATCTAAATGTATAGTTTTAAGAGTCAAGAAGTTCGCTTCGGCCGGTCTCCTCGACCAAGCCGGAACGCGGAAGCGGAGCCTTGCCTTGGCAGGCACCGCGCGGATGATGAGGGTAGATGGTCAGGAAACATCTGATGACGACCGCATTCCTGGTGGCACTCACCGCCGGAACGAGCGCCTGCGGTACGGAAACGGACCGCGAGGACCCCTCCGCGGCCACGGAATCCGTGAAGGGCCTGCGCGACGATGTGCGCCACGTCGCCAAGAAGACCGAAAACGCCACCCGCCCGCACATGGTCACTACGTGCACGACCGTGCCCAAGCGCGTCAAGCACACGTCCAGCAGCGGCAGCGGCAAGCGCCGGACGACGCGAACCTGGTACACCACCGAACAGTCAAAGAGCTGTACGACGGTTGAGCAGGGCACCGAGACCTACAAGCGGACCGTCCGCCCGGAACGCTGGTGCGTCGAACTCGACGACGTGAACGGCGATCGGAACAGGGACGACGTCTGGTTCCGGGTCACCCCCGACACCTATGACAAGACCCTCGCGACGCCCGAGGGCGACCTCGTGGAAATCACCCCCTCCGGAAAGGGCTGCTGACACAGCACCCCTGACCGGGATGCTCCGCCACCGTTGAGAACCCGGCCTCGGCGGATACGCCCCGAGGCCGGGGATCGCCCCCAACTCGCACCCCCCGCTGCTGGCCACGCGCACTCATGCCGGATGGACCACCGACGCCGAGGACCGAGCGCCGTGACCCGTGCCCGGCGGAGGTCGTCGCGACACCCCCAGGTGAGCGGCGCACCGAAATCTGTCCACAGGCCATCAGACCTATGGTCCGAACAGCACGGGAAGAAGGGTTACTCGCATGAGCAGGGCAAACAGGCGCCGAAACCGCGCAGGAGCGAGCGCGCAGGAGATGGCCATCCGGCTCCGCGCCGCCGAACGCGCCCGGCAGCACCGGACAGCACGCTGGATCATCCCCCCGGCCGCGGTGCTCGCGGCCGCCGTCGGCTACGTGGCTGCCGGTGTCACCGGTTCGTGGACGGCGGGAACCATCGCCGCGACCACGATCCTGATCGCGGCCTTGCGCCGTACCTACCGGACCCGGGGCAGCTCCTGGGCGACCGGCGCGGCCGGCGAGCGCCGCACTGCCCGGCTCCTCGCCCCGCTCACCTGGCTCCGCTCGTACGTCGTACTCCACGACCGCGCCATACCGGGCTCCCGAGCAAACTTGGACAGCCTGGTCATAGGCCGGACGGGCGTGATCTATGTAGATACGAAGAACTGGACCTCGACGAAGTCGCGCGTGCGCATCGACCACCGCGGCGAGCTCTGGTACGGCCGGTTCTCCCAGACGCGGGCCCTCGCGACGGTCCGGTGGGAAGCCGACCAGGCAGCCAAGGCACTGGGCTGGCCCGTGCACGCCGTGGTCGCCGTCCACGGCGCGAAGGTTCCCGGCGGCCGGATCCAGCTCGACAACGTCACGCTCATCCAGGCCACCAAGCTGCGCCGGTACTTGCGGTCCCTGCCCTCGGCACCGGGCTGGGACCGGGCCATGGTCCGGGAGACCGCCCAGATCGCCGACCTCCGCCTCAGGCCGGCCGCTGCGGCCTGACCCGGACCGGAGCACGCGGAACTCGACGTCCGCATCCGTCGCACACCCCACCCGTTCGCACTCGCGGCCCGCCTCGGTGGCCCCGAACCCCCGCACCGGGGCACCACGGCCCGCCAACCCTGCGTGCCGAACACCCCCGACGCGCCGGCAAGGATGCCCAGCTGGTCCGAAGAACGACGGGATCGGAGGCCGGCGTACAGAGGCAGCGGACCAGGACGCACTGCCGCCATGCCCACCATCGGGTGACATGAAGACGTTCCCCACACGTCCCGTGTACGGTCTGCTGCTGGCTAGACACGTACTGCCGATTCATCTCTCCTGCCGCGTCCACGCCGCTGCGGAGCGATCAAGGCGCCCCCGTGAACCGAGGTTCCGGCATGTGCCCGTGCCCGATCACCGAACTCGTCTGCACCGCAGCCTTCTCTTGACGGAGCGTGGATCCCTAGGGAGAGGACCGCCATGTCCAAGGCCCGATCGAGCAAGCACATCAAGAGGGTCCGCGCCCGGATGGACGGCACCGGACAGCGCTACCGTGCGGCGCACCGAGCCGTCCTCGCGGCGAACAGCAGGGCGACCGGTACCCTGCGGAGCGCGCCCGTCCAAGCCATCGGACTGATCAGCAGCGGTGTGCCCAGCGACCCTCGGGCAATCGCCCTCGAACTGGCCGCCGTGTGGGCGCTCGGCGGCCTGCGGGTCGTCATCGTGGACGAGGCCAGCCCACTGAACATCTTCGCGCCCCCGCGGCTGACCCGTTCCCGGCAGTCAGAAGAACGCCCGCCTGCTGAATGGGAGCGCGTAGCGCTGCCGGGTACCGGACTGCTGGCCACCATGACCGTGAGGGACGACTTCAGCCGGGACCGCGCGGGCCAAGCACTCAGCGAAGCCGTGGAGCAACTGCGCCGTCAGTTCGACCACATCATCGTGATCCGGGAGCACTGGGGTCTGGACGCGTTCCTCGTCGACGCCTGCGCCGCGATCGTTTCGAGGACGAGGTTCCCCTGCACACCGGCCGGTGGGCTCTGGAGAACGGGGTCAGGGTCCAGCGGGAACACTCCTACACACCCGCCCAGTCAGCCGCTTTGCTCAACGAGCGCTACCGGATGAGCCTGAACGCCCGCGATCAGTTCTGTCAGGCTCCCTTTCTCGGACTCCTCCTCATTCTCGGCCGCGCGACACAGCACAGGGTTCCGGACGGTTTCCGGGACGCGGTGTATGCCGAGATGGCGGTTCTGAACTCACCGATTCTGGCCACCGTCCCCCATCTGCCTTCGACACCTCGTGCGGTCGGCTCCCCGAACACTGTCGAGTCGGGGGCCCTGCGTACGGCGGCAACGGCGCTCTACCGGGCCCTGCCGGTGGTTTCCCTTCCCGCCTTCGTGTGACGCGGGAAGCGGACAGGCCCGGTGACCGGGGCATAGGCATCAGCAGACGGTGGGGGACGTCGGCGGAAGGCCCGTGCCGCGAGCTCCAGCGGAGCCGATCGTCCCAGGGCTGTCGACGACCTCGCCGCGGATGACCCGATCGGCGGGGGGCAGAGCGGGCACCGCTGGGGCGACCGCCCGGGGAACGATGGTGCCCTCGACCGCGGGATCCGGATTGAGCATGCCGAGAATCCGCACCGCCAGTTCGGCGGGCACATAGTCGAGCCTGAGGCTCACGGTGCCGGCGTCGGTGCTCAGCGTGGCGTGGCCGGCGGCGAGAGCCGGGTGCACACCCGTGTTGTAGCGGCGCCCGGACCAGTACGAGCGCGTACGGTCCGGCTCCACCCGAGACGGTCCGCCGGCCGGTGAGAAGCCGGGCAGGGTCTGTTCGAGACGTCGGTTCAGCGTGACGCGGGCCCGCCGGTTCTCCTCGTCCTTGCGGTGCTCCTCCAGGGCGGCTCTCCACGTCGTGAGGTAGTCGGGGAAGAGCCGCCGACGGATGTCCTGAGCCATCGAGATCGGATCCCGGTCCATGGCGACCGTGATCTGCTGAGCGCGCCAGCCCCCGTAGCCGGCCGGGTAGCTTCCGCCGACGGTCAGGCGCCGACCCGCGGCGCCCTTCCTGGTCCTGCCCTCATGGCGGAGCCAGATTCCCATTCCGCAGGGGTGCAGAAGGTCGAGCGCACCGTAGTGGGCAAAAGCAGCTCGATGGGTCCATCCCTCTCCCTCGACCCCCTTGCTGTCGAACGCCGCGGCAAGGGCGCGGCCGAGGGCGTCGAAGTGGTCGTGCAGCGTCTGTACCTCGGCGGATATCTCCAAGGCTGTCCTCCTGGTGCTCAGTTCGTGGGTGTGTGCTGTCCGCCGGACGGGGCCGCCGTTCCGGCGGCGAGATGGCGGTACTGGCGTTCCCGCTCCCGGTGACGGACGGCGCGAGCTCGTACCTCGTGGTGGCGAGCACGCAGTTCCCGCAGTTCTTCGCGGGTCTCGTTCCGCCGGCGCGGGGCGTCCTCCTGCGCGGCGGCCAGGCGCAACGCCTGCGTGTCCGACCGGGCGAGATAGCGCAGGGCGAGGGCGCGCAGCACCGCGGAGGCCCGTCGTTCGGTCGGCTCGGACGCCGACATGCGGGCCCTGACTCCGGTGCGGGCCGTGGTGGGCAGCCGCGCCGGAGTCGTGGCGGTGATCCTCGCCGCGTGAGAGCAGTCCCAGATGCCGCCGATGCGCACACCGTTGATGGCCGGTTCGTGCTCGTGCTTGTCGGAGTAGGGGGACCGTGAGCGGACGTGCCCGTACGTGACGCGGATGCCCTCCGGCATCGGCTCCGGGCGGAAACGGTTCCGGCCGACGGTGAAGCGGCCGAGAGTTCGGGGGCCCGCCGCCTCGTAGACAACCGTGCCGGGCATGCCCTCGCTGACCGCGATCTCCCGTACCGACAGCACGCCCAACGGGTGGCCGTCGCTGTCGAGGAGAGGGACCTTCACCGGTGCAGGGTCGGGCGGCAGGACCGGTAGGGGGCGCCGCCGGATGATCCCGGTGAGGACGTTGAGGCGGCGCCGGACCTGGGCGCGTTCGGTCTCCAGGGCAGCGGACTCGGTCTCACAGTGCAGGGCGAGTTCGGCCTCGCGGTCCGCGAACTCCGCCGCGGTGGGGCCCGCCGCGGCTGCCAGCAGGTCGTGCCGGTTCGTGAGAGAACTCCAGTGCCGAAGGATGGCGAGCAACACCGTTTCGGTCCGTCGCCGTACTCCACTGCTCAGCCCGCGGTGGACTCCGTTGTCCCGCAGACTGCTCGCATACGTGCCGAGGAACCAGCCGGACGGCGGTGCGTCGGGGTCGATGCCGCCGCTCCAGCCGTGCAGCCGGACGTTGAAGATCACCGGCTCGTCCGGCCGGTGATCATCGTAGTGCGAGCCGATCGAGTCGGTCCCGTCGCCGTACTGCACGGCCACTGTGCTCGGGAGCACCGTTCCGCCGGAAACGGCCTCGGGGACGACGACGAGCGTCCCGCGGATGTGCGGACCCCGGACCGTGTACCTGACACGGCCGTGCTCCAGCCTCGTCACGCGCACGGCGAGCGTCCCGATGCCGGGCAGGGCGAGGTCGGCGCGGGTCGTGGCCGGGCGGGAGTGCATGGTGCTCCTTGAAGGCGGGCGGGGTGGTAGAGGGAGAGAGGGAGAGCTGCCGGCTGAGCGGACGCGGGGCCGGGAACTCCGGACGCCGGCAGTCCGGTCGGCGGGGCCGGTGTGAGAACGGGGAGCCGAGGACTGGAGGCGTCGCGCCGGAGGAGCGCCGAACTCTTGGCCATGGAGTGAGGTGGCCGTCGCTGCCGTCGACGTTGACGGGGATGATCCCGAAGCCGTCGAGGCTGCGGCAGGCGATTCCACGTGGGCACTTCACCATGATGTCTCTTAGGACTATACAGAAGAGTTTTCACGCCTGCAAGTCATAAGAGACGTAGTGGTGATGCTTGCGCCTCCCCTGGAATGTTGGAGGGTCAGGAGTCGAAGGTGGCAACCGTGTGGGCGCGGCCCAGCGGGTCGGTCACGGTCCAGTACGCCTCGGTGATCTCCGGGTCGAGCTGCTGCTCGCGTGCCTGTGCCGCTGCCTCGTCGACGCCGGGGGCATCGGTGACCGTGGTCTGCCACGTCACGGTGTAGGACCCGCCGGTTTCGGTCACGGGGACACTCGGAACGAGCACCAGACGCCCGAGGTCGAGTGCCCCGGCCCAGCCCGCATTCCGCAAGGTCGCCGCGTATGCCGCGTGGTGCGCCTCCTCCTCGCTCCAGTTGTCGGAGCTGTAAGGGTTGAAGCAGACGACGAGGTGATCGGCGTCGGCCGCGGGACGGCGGACCAGGAGCTCGCCGACATCGTGTCCGCCTGCTGCCAGTGCGCGTTCGACGGCGGTGCGGGCCGGGCCGACGGCAGTGATGGGCGTCATGAGGAGGGCCTGTCTCCGTTCGGAAGGTGGTTCGAGTTGTGCCGAGCGGCGGCTGGGCAGGACTACTGCGCGGCGTCGGGAGCGTCCAGGAGGTAGCCGGTGCCCTCGCAGTGGTTGCACGCCCTTACGGCGGCGTCGCGGACGACACCGGTCCAGAACCTGATCTGCTCTTCCCGCTGGGAGAGCGCGGTTGCGTAGTCGGGGCCGGCCACGCGGTCGGCGACGGGGAGGTGGATCTCCTGGCGCACCAGGACGGGGACCTGCTGGCCGGACTTGAGTTCGCGCCCGTTCCGTCCGAGGTTGGGCCGCCAGCGGGAGACGGGCTGCTGGAAGGGCACCTGGATGGTGACGTAGAGCCCGTCGGGCTTTCCGTCCCGCCCGCTGAAGCAGTAGTCGACGTGCCGCATGGGCTTGATCAGGGACGTCAGGTGGGCCTGGAGGCCGGGGATGTGGCCGGGGAAGCAGTGCAGGTACTCGGGGTGTTCGGTGAGCGAGTGCGGAAGGCGCGCGACCCAGCCCGGGGCATCGGGGGAAGGCGGCTCATCACCGTGCAGGACCCTGAAGGGGCCTTCGTAGACGACTTCCTGATCGGGCTGCTCCTCGGTGATCGCATCGTAGAACCGGGAGTACGTGTCGTCGGAGCGGAGCTCGTCCCATTCCTCCGCGCTGAGCACGTCCGGGTAGCGCTCGGAGCGGACGGACGGCTCACTCAGCACGTAGCGGACGGCCTTCGGGTACGGCCGGCAGACGACCGTGATCCGCTCGGCCTGATGGGCGCTCGACCACCAGGGGCTCCGCTCGCCCCCCACTCGGGTCATCGGCTGGCCGTCAGCGTAGATCCCGGTTCGGGGCGCACTGCCGAGTGTGGTGCAGTTCGGCAGGTGGTAGAGCCAGCGGCCGTCGGTGTGCCGGACGGCGTACCGGTCGAAGTCCGTCATGAGCGCTCTTTCGTGGGTGCGAAGGGAAAGGGAAAGGTTGGTCAGGCGGGACGGCCGAAGCGGGGATGTCCTCGGCGGAACCGGGGGCGGTGCGAGGGCATCCGCCGGCCCGGGTCAGGGGCGCAGTGCCTCCTCGATGAGGTTCACCTCAAGGACGGTCGCGTCGTGCCCTCTCGTGGCCTCTTCAGGGGTGGTGTACCGGCGGGAATCGACCTCGTCGTCGATCTCGGTGTCGAAGACCATCGTTTCGAACCTTCGTCCGCACGGCATGGGCGCGCCCATGCCCACGGTGGAGATCCGGTACCGGCCGTCGGTCGACGTGGCCTTGAGGTCGAGGGTGATCTCCATGGCGGTGCTCCTTGCGGTGTGCGGGGCGGGCACGCCGCCGTCCTGTTGACTCTTAAAACTATACCTGTCGATCAATGGGAGTGCAAGTCTTAAGGGTCAAAAAGGGGATAAGCTCTTCGCCGCGCCGACCTGGCCAGGCGAAGGCGCGGCGCGATCTGGGAATGTGGAAGCGACCCGCGCGCCGGGCGAGGGCGAGCCCCGAAGGAGAGCACGGAGGCCGAGCGCCTTGTACGCGGCGCAGGCATAGCGGGGTGCGGACGCTGGCGGTCAGCGGCCGCGTTGCACGAGGATCAGCACCGGGGTGCCGCCAGCGCGGTAGGCGAAGGCGGCCAGATCGCCGCAAGCGGTGCACCGGGTCGCCAGGTATCGCGCAGGCGGCTCCTCGCTCCGCCCTGTGGCCCACTGACCGGGACCCCGGTCGCCACAGTGCGCGCACTCCTGCGGCACATGGGACATCCACGGCTGACCTTCCCAGGGGTCCCACCGGAGGGGCCTGCCGCGGTGCTCCCGGGGCAGCCGGGGCAGCCGGGATGCCGGCGGCCCGACCGGCGGCACCGGCTCGCAGTCGGGCAGAGCCTCCGCTACGGCCGGAACCCGAGGCGGCTCACCTCTCGCCACGGCCAGACAGGTTCGGCACGCCCGGCGCTCGTCCCACGGTCCCGCGAACGGGCGCACAGCGGGCCCGGGGCGTTCACCGCCACCGCACAGCAGCAGCACCCCGGCGGTGAGCCGCACCGGGGGGCGCACCCCGGAGTCCAGGACGTGCAACTCCCCGGTCGCCGGTGCGCGTACGACGGTGCCGGGGGCCGGGGCCGTCGGGCCCCGGTCGCTGTCTGCGCCCGTTGTGCCCGGAACGTGGTTATCTGCGGAGGGCGTCGGCCGGCCCTCCCTGAGCCGCGTCGTGGACAGGAGCGAGGCCCGGCGTTCTTCGCGGTGGGGGTCGGTCACAACGTCACCGGGGGCTGCTCGCCAACAGGCTCAGGAGCCGGGGCGAGCGGGTGTTCGCGCTGGCCTTGTCGTACACGCTCCAGCCGGCGGCGGTCAGAGTCCTGCGAACCTCTGCGAGCGCGGAGTTGCGGGCCGGGCGCAAGCGACGGATCCGGGAATGATGCTGCCCGCGCTCGGTCTCGTGCCCGTCGATGAACCAAGTGCATTCAACGGACCCGGGCGCGTTGGGGCTCACGAAGAGCCCTGCGGCTTCGTGCCCGTGGCCATTGCGCACTACAGCGAGAGGAGTTCCGGCCCGGCGGGCACTCGCGAGAGCGGTGCGAACCGCCGGATGGTCCGCGTGCTCCGGGAGGCAGCCGACGGCCACGACCCCCGCCGCGTCGTCGTGCGGGTTCTGCGCCCCGCACCACAACTGTGCTGCCCGCTGGCCCAGGGGGGCCAGGGCGGCCGGGTCCGTGATGCCGGCGACGGCGTGCATCACCGTGCGGAAAGAATCGGATACTTCGGGAACGGACGCGCTCTGGTCCAGTACCGCGAACAGGGCTGCGGCACGCCGGACAAGGCGGACGACCGTGTCCTGATCCTCGGCACGCGTGATGCCGTCCATGGCCAGATGGAGACCGTCCGCCGGATCGCCGGGCTCGTCGCTCCGAGCCGCAGACCCATCGCCGGGAGGAGTCCGGAGCTGGCGCAGTGTATGGCCGTTGGGCCCGTACTCCACCCAGCCCTCCCGGTCGGATCCGTCCATGGCCCGGCACCACAGGCGGCGCATGGCGCGCCCGAACCGGTCGGTGCAGTCCTCGGCCGGTCCGAGCACCTCAGCGCGCCGGCCGTCGTGACAGCCGCGCACCAGTACGTCCCCAACGGCCACATCCTCGAAGAGGACGCTTTCCGTGGCCGCCAGGACAGCCGCCCATCGGGCTCGCTCGGCTGACCGGGCCGCGGCTTCCGCCGCCCGCTCCTCGGAGCTGCGGTACGGCGTGACCACCGTGGTGCACCCTGCACGGGACAGGCTCAGGCCCTGTTCCTCCCACACATGGGACGCGCCCGCTCGCAGCTCGGCGGCCACCTTGTGCACGGTCGACCCATGGTCGAAGACGGCTTCGTCCGTTCCCGCCGAAGTGGTGATCAGGTGGGACCAGCGGGCGAAGGCAGGGTGCACCAGCTCTCCGGCGAGGCGCATCGAGCGCTTCTGCTCGACCTCCGCAGTACACCGAAGGCTGGCGAACCCGTCATGGTGAGCCCGTTGCCGGCAGTCGAGGCACTCGTACAGCCCGACCTTGGCGGAAGGCGACGCGCCGGGAGCGGCGACGCGGGCGCCCGTCTTCCACACGGCGTGTCCGTGAGCCGGAAGAGGTTCGACCGGCCGCCGGGTCCGTCCGGCGGGACGGAGCTCGCCCAGGGAGTAGACCCCGTCCTCAGAAGACTGCTTCTTGCGCACCCGGTACCGGCCGCTGTTCAGACCGTAGGCCACGGTGCCGCGGAACTCCGGCTGAACGCGGTGAGCACGGGCCTGCGGGTCCCAGTGCACCGGCCGCACGATGACGTCGCTGCCCGGTGCGTAGAACTCGGTTTCGGGGATGCTGGCTTCGGCCGACTCCTCGGCCGTGGCCGGCCGCAGCTCGATGAGACCCCGGACGTCGCGGTAGGAGAGTACGCGGCTTCCGCCGGGGAGTTCCTCGACCAGGACGCCGTCGTCATGCGCCTGTTCGATCTCGAAGAGCGCCCGCCGCGCGGGAATGCGCTCCGCGGTGCCGCCGTTGGCGGACCGCATGTAGAAGCCGGCGGCGTGGGCCGGCTCGCCGGGCGGGATCTGATCGGGATGGTGGCGCTGTCGGTACGGAGGGGCGTGCTGACGCTGTCCGTCCGCGCACAGGAAGTCGCCGTCTGACGACCACCAGAGCCTCTTCTCCGAGCAGATGGGCCGCGCGCAGTGCCGACAGACCGCTCGGGCCTTCTTCCCGTTCGGCGTGCCTCTCGCTGAGACGGTGTTCACGAGCCTCCTCTTCGTTCCGGTCTTTGCGCGGTGGTGCCTACGAGTGAGGGCATACGACCGCGTGCTCCTCTGCCATCCCCAGCAGCACATGCAGGCTGTCGCCGTGCTCGGCATCGCACAAGAGTTCGCCACAGGCTGTATGAACGAGCTCCATGTCCCGCTTGACGCCGTCATCAGAGGCCCGGAACTCGTAGTGCCAGAGCGGTCCGCTCGCGGGTGCGGCGAGCGCGATGGTGTAGGTCACCCCTTCCCTTATGTCTCTTAAGATTATACATTCAATGGCGCGAATGGGCAAGTCTTAAGAGGCGTAGAGTGGTTGGTGGGCGACGACTCGGCGACCTTCAGGGGGAGGGCCATCCATTCCGGCAGAGGGGCTGGCTGTGCCCCGTGGACGAGTCGGTGGAACCCCAGCTCCGTCACGCTGCCGGCCGCCGGAACGTACGCGTCCGCAGCCCGCAGGGCCACATGCCACCCCAGAGGGCCATCCGGCCCCGGAAGGCACGGCGGGCATGCCCCGTCCGGGTGCTCGAAATACAGCATCAGCCCGCCCGACGGGGCGCGGACGGCGAACGTCTCCGTCGGAAAACTCGCGCCTTCCCGCTCCGCGCGCAGGGCCAGAACATCGGCACCGTCGACAACGCCGGGCAACCGGTAGGGCAGGGAAGGAAGTTCTCCCGGCTCGGCGGCAGTGAGCTCAAGCACCGCGAGCCCGGAGACACACAACGCGATCCCGACGTTGAAAGACCCCTCTCTCCAGCAGCGCTCGATCCGCGAGCGGTCGGTGCTCGCGCGCGCCTGCCAGTCCCGGATGGCCGGCGCGGTGCCCCCGGGACGCAGAGGGAACACCCGCCAGCCCCGCTCGGCCGCCTCCAGGGCCGCCGCCTGCAGCCCCAGGCGCTCCTCGTGGACGGTCATCAGATGCGAATCCTCCGCAATCGGGGGCGGACTGCCGCCACTTGCGGATGCTGGGCAAGCGGCGGCATGACGGTGTTGGCAGGCCAGAGGGCTACGGCTGGAGGAACTCCCGGAGGTTCCGCATCGTCGCCTCCGCCTTCTCCGCACGCCCCTTCCAGCCCTCGCACCGACTGCGGTAGTCGGCCGCCCGCTCCTTCCAGTCATCGGTCTCCCGACGTGCGGCCTCAGCCTCGGCGCGGGCGACATCCCTCTGGTGACGCATCTGGTCGGTCAGCTGGGCCTGCTCGACCAGCTGGCCGAGACTGAGGGACGCCAGATCACCTCCGACGCGGCGCGTACCGTTCGCGGGCACGGTGGCCGGGGAGGGGATGACCACCTGTGCCTTCTTCTTCGGCTTCGGCGCATCCGGGGTCCTCGGCTTGTGCACCTTGAGGTGGGGCCGGATGGAGAGCTTGTTCTCGGAGGTGTAGTCGCAGAGGCTGCAACCGTACATTTCGGCGCCGTCGGCGAGCAGCAGATGGCGGATCTTCTCGAAGACGACGTTCACGCCGGGGCGGCTGATGGGGGACTCGGCGGGCTGGTCCACGACGACGGCGATTCCGTTGACGTGCGTTGCGGTCATGGGGTGGTGCCTTCCTTGTTCGGCCTGGCCTACAGGGCCGGGCAGTGCAGCCCGGCTATCGGGCTGTCGCAGATGTCAGAGGTGGGGCCCGGCCGGTCCGCCTACCACGCAGGACCGGCCGGGCGGGCCGCCCGGAGCGAGGAGAAGCTCCGGGCGGCGGTTCAGGAGGCCAGAGCCAGCAGCTCGTATGCGCGCTGCTTCTTCTTGGTCACGTCGCTGGAGGTCAGCACCCGGTGCGCGCGGACGCTCTCGTCCTTGGCCGGGGCGTAGTGATCCAGGTACTCGTCGATGGCCTGCTTACCGGCCCAGCGGGTGCCCCGAATGTTCGCCTGAGTGTCGGCGTTCTCGAAGAGGTTCCGGAGGGTGTTCATGCGCCGGGTGTGGTTGCTCCGGGTGCGCACGCTCGGGTTGGGCTCCATCGGACCCCAGATGGACTCGCAGACCTTCTCGAAGGCTCCGAGACTCAACGTCTCGTTGATCATCTTCTCGGCCTCGTGCTCGAACGCGGCGCTGTACTCCCACACCATGCCCAGGGCCTGCCGTGCTTCGGCGATCTTGGCCTTAGCGCCGGAGGTGTGGCGCACGGAGTAGTGGGAGACGGCGTTCTTGATGGCCATGTGCTGGGTGTTGGCGCACACCACCCGCGTCGGGGAGACGTTGAAGCGGAAGCCGCCGCTGCCGTCGTGGCTGTTGAAGCCTGCGAGATACAGGTCCATGGTGTCCACACCGGCGATGGTGATTGCGCGAGGCATCCTCATGGTCACGAACACCCGCCGCCCGCCGTACAGGCTTCCAGCGGTCTCGATCGGGACGCCCGTCTCGTCCATGAGCAGGTTGAGCAATTCGCAGTGTTCTTCGTTTGCGACGGGCACGTACTTGCTGCCCACGGTGCCGAGGCGCTCGGGCAGACCGGTCTTCGGATGGGTGCGGACATTGAAGAACTCATCCGACTCGATGCGAGTGACACCGTCCTCGGTGATCTCGTACGCGTGGACGCCCCCGACCTTCCGGACGTTCCACCCGGACAGGAAGGCGAGGTCCAGAGCCTCTTCTGCCGTGAGCGCGTTCCGGGTGACGGTGCCAAGGCGGTGCCAGGCGTCCTCGCGGGCGGAGACGAAGGAGGCGGTGCCGTCGGCGTGGGTCTCAAGCGCGTGCAAGTGATCTCCCAGGTTCTGATGCGGCGGCCGTTTCCGCCTCCGTCGTGCTGACTCTTAAGACTATACATGTGCGCGGTCCGGCGATGCAAGTCTTAAGAATCATTTTTGTGTGCGGGGTCCGTT